>NZ_JBHIRW010000005.1:0-101613 GCF_042197445.1 Bartonella sp. AA1HLJMS
ATGGAGCAAGCCAAGGGTAAAGCCGAGGTTATTATAGCAAAACAACGCCATGGTCCGACAGGAATCGTTCCCCTTGCCTTTCAATCCGATTTTACACGCTTTAGTGATTTGGAAAAATAGGAGCAGAAAAATGCGTTAAAGAGAGCTTTAAATACCCTTTGAAAAGCATTTGAAGACCCTTTGAGAACATCTTTAAAACTCTTTGAGAAAAAATAAATTGGTACAAAACCTAGTGGCAAAATATACAAAACCCGCTGGCAAGCTACATTGGTACAAAACCTAGTGGCAAATTATACAAAACCTGCTGGCAAGCTACAGTAAGCTACACACACAATAAAAAAGTAATGGTAGCGGAGGAGGGATTTGAACCCCCGACACAAGGATTATGATTCCTCTGCTCTAACCTACTGAGCTACTCCGCCAAAATAAGCAATCATAATTGTCAATAATTACATCTTTTGCGGATATAAGGGGTAGAATAGTAAGATGTCAAGCATCGTTTTTAAGCTTTTCTCTTGTCATTCTATTTTATCCTCGATATGTAAAAGTGTAATTTTCATATGATAAAGTAAGGTAAGGCATGAAAATGGTGCCACGTGTAGCGGTTTTAGGATGCGGTCATTGGGGTGAAAATCATATACGGACACTCCACTCTCTCGGGGCTTTAGCAGCAGTTTCTGATATTGATAATGATCGTGCTGCTAGTTTTGCAACACTGTATGGTGTAGAGGTTGTTACACCAGATGATCTTTTTACTCATCGAGATATTGATGCGCTGGTATTAGCGTTGCCGCCACAATTGCATACGCAAAATGTGCTCCGTGCTGTTAAAAATGGTAAAGATGTTTTGGTGGAAAAACCAATAGCCTTGAATGTTTCTGATGCTAAACGCCAAGTTCAGGAGGCTGAGGCCTATGAGCGAGTTTTTATGGTGGGCCATATTTTGCGTTTTCATCCAGCTTTTGAAAAAATGTGTGAATTGGTGAAAAACGGAGATGTGGGAGATGTGCGATATATTTATTCTCATAGATTAGGCTTTGGAAAATTTCACACACACAGTGATGCTTTATGGGATCTTGCCCCTCATGATCTTTCAATGATTTTGGCGTTGACAGGATGTGAACCTTCCGAAATTCGCGGTGAGGGGGCTGCTGTCGTTGATCAGATTTCTGATTTTTCTCATATTCATATGATTTTTCCAAATGGTGTGCGTAGTCATCTTTTTACTTCACGCTTGAGTTCTTATCGTGAGAGGCGTTTAATTGTTGTTGGAACAAAGGCTATACTCGTTTTTGATGATATGGAACCGTGGAGTCGTAAATTGGCAATGCACCATTTTGCCGTTTGGAAAGAAAATCAAGAGTGGGCTTTTAGCATGGATGAGCTGAATTACATTGATGTTTGTGAAGATTTGCCGCTTACTTGCGAATTACGGCATTTCCTTCATTGTATTGAAACGCGTCAATCACCTCGTACAAATGGTGATGATGCTATTGCGGTTTTACGGATTTTAACAGCTGCTGATGTCAATTATAATAGATAAAAGAGATAGGTAGCGCTTTTGCATTCTTGTGATGATCAATGGAGTTAATATGCAATTCATCGACCTTGGGGCGCAGCGTGCGCGTATTGAAGATAAAATTAATTCTGCAATTGCGCATGTAGTCGCTAGTGGTAAGTATATTTTGGGGCCAAAAGTAACAGAATTTGAAGAGAAATTGGCAGAATATCTTGGCGTTAAACATGTGATTGCATGTGCTAATGGAACAGATGCTTTGAAGATGCCTCTTATGGCTAAAAATATTGGTCCAGGCGATGCTGTTTTTTGTCCTAGTTTTACATTTTCAGCAACGGCTGAAGTGGTTGCTTTGGTGGGGGCTAAACCTGTTTTTGTTGATGTTTTACCTGATACATTCAATATTGATGTTGAAAAACTTTCTCACGCTATCGAAATGGTAAAAAAAGAGGGACGTCTAAAGCCAAAAGCTATTATTGCCGTTGATTTATTTGGACTTTCTGCTGACTATGTGCAAATTGCTCAAGTGGCTGCAAAGGAAAATCTTTTTGTAATTGAAGATGCTGCTCAATCTATGGGGGGGAGAAGCGGTAATACTATGTGTGGTGCTTTTGGTGATGTGGCTGCTACAAGTTTTTATCCTGCAAAACCATTAGGATGTTATGGCGATGGAGGCGCTATGATGACCAATGATGATCATTTTGCAGAACTTTTACGCTCTATTTTGTTTCATGGTAAAGGTGAAACGCAATATGACAATGTACGTATTGGTATGAATTCGCGCCTAGATAGCATTCAGGCTGCAATTTTACTAGAAAAGTTTGCGATTTTTGAAGATGAAATGGAAAAGCGTGTGGAAATTGCTCAACGCTATTCCAATGGCTTAAGAGATATTGTTACAGTTCCAGAAATAGGAGAAAATATTCGTTCTGCTTATGCACAATATACGATTAAGGTAAAAGAGCGGGATAAATTAAAAGATTTTTTACAAAAAAATTCTGTCCCTACAATGATTTATTATAAAACTCCTTTACATCAACAGCCAGCTTATAAACACTTCCCTTATGTAAAAGATTCCCTTTCTGTTTCAGAGTCTTTAGGAGAGTGTGTTTTAAGTTTACCAATGCATCCTTACTTGACACAAACGGATCAGGATATGATTATCAAAAAAATAAGAGATTTTTATCACTCTTGAGAGCGTGTTTTTATCCTTAAAATTATGGTCAAAGCTCTATTGGTGATCCATCTTAGAAGGTATTTTTTGTTAAAGTGTGTGGCCAATATTTTGGTATTATTTCCTTTCTAGTACCTATGAAATGTTGTCCTTTAGAGCGGTGATATGATTAGAAAGTGAAGCTTCTAGACAAGAAGATATTTTTTAACAGAACGGTATGGGCTAAGAAACTTTGTCCTTTAGCTTAGCAAAAAAGTCACGTTTAGTAAAAAGGATTTGGGTTACGAACGTGACAATGAACCTTTGTTGATTTTACTCTTCATTTAAGGTGTTTTAAAAGATAACTTATTTAACAGGGCTTTTGGAGAGAAAAGTTATTTTTTGGCGAATACGTGATGCTAGGTCATTTTTGCTTTTGGATTTTTGAATCAATGTGTTGATGGGTGATGTATTCCCCTCTTGTAGCGCTATTTGAGCTGCCAATGTTGCTGCAAGTTCTTTTGTTTCTTCTCGGAGTTCTTCTAGCAATTGGTGGTTAGCGGTCGTGTCCAGCTCATGAGTTTGGATTTTTTGTAAGCGTTGCTGATAGTGTGCGACTTTTTCACGCATCATTTGTCTTTCCTTTGGAAGTGTGTAGTGTGGCGATATTTTGTTTGATTGCTATCGCTTCTTTGGTGAGAGTATCTTTTGTGGGGAGGCATAGCCGATAAAATTGTTCTGTTACTTGGCTCAGTTGTATTTTTTGTTGGACATATTTTTTTTGCAAAAATTCGTACTTTTGTTGGTTGTTTGCTAATTCTACAGCATGTTGTGCACGAAGAAAATCGTGATTTGCTTCTATTTCCGCGAGTGATAATGGCATTTTCGCACAAACATCTTTATACGCAAAATGAACGGCTTTACGCCAAATAAAAGGAGATAAAAGCACCAGTAACCAGGAAGTGAAAGCAACTCCAAGTATAAAAAAAAGAAATGATTGAATAAGCATAATACCCCTTTTCAAATAAGAAACCGTTTAAAACGGATTCCATGTCGGTCTATGTGTTAATTTTAAATATCCTATATTGATACCAAGGCGTGCGCCGACTCCTGTACGTATTGGGATTAACAAGGTATTATGGTATTTTAGGACATGAAAACCAACACCTGCAATTAAATAGGCCGAACCTGAAATACCACCATAGCGTCTCCATAAATTATTTATGCCATTAAGATTGTAAACTAAGATCATTAAACGGGAGCCTTGGCCGCCAAAATCCCATCCTACTGAGGGACCTTGCCAAAAAACTTTATGTTGACCATAGCTTTTGGTAAAAACCATTCCTTCGCCATAGGTTAATCCAGCAAAAAAGGCACCAGAAGCTTCTTCTCCTAAAATATAGGCATTGGGATAACCGTATTTTGAAAAAATATTTTGAATTGCAACAGCCAGACCACTGGCTGTTTTTCCAAAAAAAATATGACCAGAATCAATAATTTCTTGGAGTGAATAATGAGGTTCGTTTTGCTCTATTGGTTTTAGTCGAGCTTGTGTAGTGTTTATGGTGATGAATAAAAGGAAGATTAAAGATATAATATTTTTGTACCAGTATTTGAGCAGAGAGAGAGCCATGGAGTTTTCTCCTTTTATTAGTGATAAACAAAAAGATAATATTAGAATTTTCATTCTATTCAAATAAAAAATAAGATATAAGGTTATTTAAATTCTTGAATTTATTTCTGAATTTTTTAGCATGATTGTTAATGTTTCCTATTATGCATCAGATGTTAAGAGTTTTTCTTTAAAATAAATTTTGTTTTTTTGAATCTAGGAGTTTTCAATCATTATGACGTTAGATATTTCTTTGAAGCCTATGGATCTTGCTGCTTTGCTTTGTAGTCGTATTTGCCATGATTTGATTTCACCTGTGGGGGCTATTCAAAATGCAATGGAGCTTTATGATGAAGGAGGAGCTGAAGAAGATGCTTTACAATTGGTGCGTTTATCCGTTGCGAGTGCTGCTGCACGTCTACAATTTGCGCGATTGGCTTTTGGTTTTGCTGGTGCAAGTGGAGGACAAATAGATACACGGGCTGCAGAGCAGGTTGCTCAACAATATATGAAAGAAGAAAAAGCAACGTTAAAATGGCAAGCTTCTTCTTTATTGTTAGAAAAAGATGAAGTTAAACTTTTGCTTAATTTATTATTGATTGCAAACGCAACAGTTTCTCGTGGTGGTGAAATTGTTGTTATGATTTTGCAAGAAGAAAATAAACGTTCTTTTCGATTTGAGGTTTTCGGTAGAACTCTCCGTATACCCCCTCATTTTCTTGCGTTATTTCGTGGAGAAGTTCAAGAAGAGCTTATTGATGCACATGTCATCCAATTTTATTACACAATGTTACTTGCTCAGATGACAGAGATGAAAATAAATATTGATGAAAGTGATGGTTGTATTGTTTTAGAAAGTGTAAAAAAGCTTTGAATAAGAGAGAAGCGCTTAAGCTGTGTTGGGAAAAGTGGCTTCGATTGAACTTATGAGCGATAAGGTTATATGTGTAAATTGGGTGTGGTTACTTCTTAAGCTTTAAGCGCTTTCTATATGAGATTTTTAGTGCGCGAGTTCTCTACTTTTAATAGAGAAAAGATCCCGGGAAAAAATCTCGGCCCGCTACACTCCGAGATTTTACAATGTGCATGTTCACTGCTTAAGCGGTTTTTCGTACGTTCTCTTCAACTGGATCACGTAATACATAACCACGTCCCCAAACTGTATCAATGTAATTTACACTGGAAGAGACTGCTTCCAATTTTTTCCGCAATTTACAAATAAAAACATCGATAATCTTTAGTTCTGGTTCATCCATTCCACCATAGAGATGATTGAGAAACATTTCCTTGGTAAGGGTGGTACCTTTGCGTAAAGAGAGAAGCTCTAACATTTGGTATTCTTTACCGGTTAAGTGAACAGGGCGCCCTGCAACTTCGACAGTTTTTGTGTCAAGGTTAACGGTGAGATCCCCGGTAACAATAACCGATTGTGCATGTCCTTTTGAACGACGAACAACTGCATGGATACGTGCAATGAGCTCATCCTTATGAAAAGGCTTCGTCATATAGTCGTCTGCTCCAAAGCCAAAACCACGAACCTTGTCTTCAATGGCATTCATACCAGAAAGGATTAGGACAGGAGTTTTTATTTTTGCCAACCTTAGAGTCCGCAAGACATCATACCCTGACATGTCAGGCAAATTCAGATCAAGCAAAATGATATCATAATCATAGAGTTTTCCTAAATCGATACCTTCTTCACCCAGATCAGTGATATAAACATTAAAGTTTGCCGACTTTAACATCAACTCAATGCTTTGAGTAACTGCTCTATCATCTTCAATTAATAATACGCGCATTTTAGATCCCTCACTTTGCTCCTTCACGAATCATAAGGAGCATTTCTATTTTATATCAGTTAGCAAAACCACTGTTATAAAAACAATTCATTAAATCAAACACTTATAAAAAAGCGTTTATGAACATTTCAGTAGTACGCGTAACAATCACTACTAAATTCCCCACTATCCATGATAGTGGTTAACAAAATATTTTTATTTTTGAAAGAGGCTACAAAATTATTTTAGAAAAATCTTATATTTTTTAACATAATAAAAAAGGAGGGCTTTTTCTATAAACTTTAACTTAAAAAAATTTGTAAAAGAGCTTTATAAATTACTTTTTTACAATTTCAGTGTTTATTTACTGAGCTTTAAACCTCTTCAGTTTATAATGGGGGGAAAAGTTAAAGAAATAGTTATTGCTCTTTAAAGCAGATTGTATTTTCAGATGCTTTAATGCAAGGCAAAAATTATTATAATTTCAAGTTAAGAGACTGTTTTTGTCGGATAGATATATAACTAAAAGATATTTATTGGGTGTGAATACGAGTTTTGAGTTGGCGCAATCAAGGAGTAGTGAGTATGAAGCCACGAGAAAATATGGTGCGATTGAGGATGTTTCAAGTGCGTGGAAAGCGCCGTGAAATTGCACAGCTTGAGATGATGATCGCAGAATTTGAACGAATGGTGTTAGAGTTGGAAGCACAGATTACTCATGAAGAACGTAAATCTGGAAACAATGATGTTCACCATTTTGCTTATTCTGCTTTTGCGCGTGCAGCGCGGCAAAGACGTGATAATCTGATCAATTCAATTCGTGATTTAGAACTTCAAAAAACAAATGCTGAAATTGCTCTCCATGAAGCTAATACAGAGCTGCAACGTGCACAGCTTTTGGAAGCACGAGAAAAGAAGATTGCTGCGGATGATAAGGATATTTTGATTCAATCTAATTCAATGGTTGGCTAATTTAATGGCTGGATGATAAAAGCAATTATTGAAAAATCCATTCTTTTAGGTTTATCTTTTGGATATAGTATAAAACAGCCAAACTTCTATCAAGTTTGGCTGTTTTATAGATTGCTTTATGTTATTAATCAATGGCAACTTAATGCCTATAGTGTTGAATCTTGGTCGTTCGTAATCCCGCTAAACCGTGTTCATCGATTAAACTTTGCCATGAAAGAAATTCTTCTACAGTCAAAGTATAACGGTGGCATGCTTCGTCAAGACTTAACAATCCACCTCTGACAGCCGCAACAACTTCAGCTTTGCGACGAATCACCCAGCGCCGTGTTGTTTGCGGCGGTAGGTCGGCAATTGTAAGCGGACTTCCATCTGGCCCAATAACATATTTCATTTGTGTTTTTATCAAGTTGCTCATTCGTATCCTCTACCTTTAGTCAAGGACTTGATTCGTTTATAGAGCATGAAATTTAAAAAAGAGCTAAAAGCGCTGAAAGAAAAAATTAATAAAGTGATTGGGTATGTAAAAGAAGCTCAAGTTGAAGTGTGTAGAAGAGATTCTTGCAATATTTTACCGGATTTTTCAAAAGAGAAAAAAGGTTTTCTCCTAAACGATTACCATTATGCCTTATTTCCATCATTCTTTTTTTGTTTGCAGCAGCTTTTAAGAAAGTAATGCCTATGGTTGTGGAAAGGATAAAAAAATAATATAAAGACAATCAATCGTGTAAAAGTGCTAAAGAGCGTGCATCAGAATGTCAACATATGGCTAGCCATTAAACAGAGCATTAAATAGAGAATGAATACATGTTTTTAAACAGTCTTGATTTACCAGGACAACCTGAGGATTCTCGCATTGTTGTTGCAATGTCGGGGGGGGTTGATTCATCGGTTGTTGCAGGTCTTTTGAAAAAGGAAGGGTATAATGTTATTGGCATTACGTTGCAGCTTTATGATCATGGGGAAGCAACGCATCGGGTGGGGGCGTGTTGTGCAGGACAAGATATTGAGGATGCACGCCGCGTTGCAGAAACATTAGGAATACCGCATTATGTTCTTGATTATGAAAAGCGCTTTCGCGAAGCTGTTATTGATCCTTTTGCAGAAAGTTATGCTCATGGAGAGACCCCAGTACCATGTATTGCATGTAATCAAACGGTTAAGTTTGCTGATTTATTAGCAACCGCACGCGAATTGGGGGCGGATGCTTTGGCTACGGGACATTATATTCGTTCGCGTTCCAACGGAGCGCATCGAGCACTCTTTCGTCCTCTCGATAATGATCGTGATCAGAGTTATTTTCTCTTTGCAACGACACAAGAACAGATTGATTATTTGCGTTTTCCACTTGGTGACCTTCCAAAAGCCCGCGTTCGTGAAATGGCAGCAGAAATGGGCTTTGTGGTTGCCAATAAGCATGATAGTCAGGATATTTGTTTTGTTCCACAAGGAAAATATTCAGATGTTATCGCAAAACTGCGTCCAGAAGCAGCTAATCCTGGCGTTATTGTCCATATTGATGGAAAGATTTTAGGTAAACATTCGGGAATTGTTAATTATACGGTTGGTCAACGTCGTGGTATTGGGGTGTCAACGGGTGAAGCGCTTTATGTAGTTTATCTCGATGTGGAAAATGCACGTGTTATTGTTGGACCGCGTGAAATGTTAGAAACGCATAAGCTTTTTTTACGTGATGTGAATTGGCTTGGTGATGAGTCGTTAGATAATTTCCCTTCTCAAGGTATTGAGGTGGCTGTAAAGGTGCGTTCAACGCGTCCTCCTCACCTTGCGCGCTTACATTATAAAGAAGGTATTTTTTCTGTTGATTTATTGGAATGTGAAAATGGTGTGGCACCAGGGCAAGCTTGCGTTCTTTATGATGGAAATGGTCATGAGGCGCGTATTCTTGGGGGAGGATTTGTAACACATTCAGAACGTGCAGCTGATACTGAAATGATGTTGAAGCGCGTTTTATGCAATCTCGAAACAAAAGATCCTGTTTCCTCAGAACTAAAAACAACAGCTTTATAAAGCATAGTAGATTGATTTATAATGATATTTTTTAATCTTAAACTTGAATGAGAGACTTCCGGAAGATTTTCTCATTGAAAGTTTGTTTTATGATTGAATCCATCAAAATTATATCTTCTGCACGTCATAAGCGGGGTTAGGGTGTGGAAAGTGATGAAAAAAATGTAAAAATGTTTTTTATCAATGCTTTCAAAGGCTAGGGAACGGCAATATTATTGGAGACTGGTAGATAACATACAACATTAGGTATGTTCTATAACTTGAAGTGTTATCATCTTTAGTGGTCAAAGTTGGTAAAATGAGCAAGTGCAATACCTGAGGCTGTGGCAACATTAAGGCTGTCAAAACCGTCAGTCATGGGAATACGTAAGGTGTTTGATTGTTTTAGTATGTGGAGTGGTAAGCCATCGCCTTCTGTTCCAAAAATAAGTGCTATTCTTTTGCTTTTGTTGGCTTGTTTGAGAGTGTGTGAGGCAGAAGGGGAGAGTGCATAAAGATGAAAGTTTTCATCGTTTAGAGCAGCTATAATGTCATCTATATCAGCGTTTTACGTATAGGGTACTTTTAAAGCAGCGCCGGCAGAAACTCTTATTGATTTGCGATAAAGTGGATCGCATGAGGTTTTGTCGACAATAATGCCATTACTGGCAAAGGCTGCTGCATTACGAAAAATTGATCCCATATTATCGTGATTTGAGATACCACATAAAACAAGAATCAAAGCTTTTTCTGGAAGATATTGTAAAAAACTTTGTAAGGATGGCAGTATTTTGCGTTTACCAATACCCAGAACACCACGATGAACATGGAAGCCGGTGATATTATCCATAACTTTTTGTGGAACGCAATAAATGGGACATAGGGGCTGTGTTTTTTCTAAAAGCGGTAGAAGTCCAGAGAGACGGTTTGCTACGATGAGCAGTGAGATGGCAGAAAACTCTTTCGAATGTAGTAATGCGGACAATGTTACTTTGCCTTCAGCAATAAATTGATGTTGCCGTCCAACAAGATCTTTTTCACGGATATTATGATAGGCTTTTAGGCGTGGATCATCTGTTTCATTGATTGTTATGATATTCAAATGCATGCGAGATTTTTAGTGCTTTTTTCTTATGATTTCCAGATGTTAGAATTTGTTTTATTTAAAAAGAAGAGATAAAAAAATATTTTTTAAAACTTATGGTAGAATTTGTATTGACAATATGCAACCATAGGTATAATGTAAAAATACTGATACGGAATCATATATTTTTTCTCGTATCGGGTGCAGTATCTTGGGTCCCCGCTATTTCCCAAGTTCTGTATGCCCTTAGTTTTTAAGGGAAAAGAATCTGGGTCCCCAATGCCCAGATTCTTTTTTTTTGAGGGTAATCATTGTTCTTCTTTTTATATCTAAATTTTTCAGTAAATCATATTTTAAAATCCTGTTGACCTGTAAAGTTACCGTAGAGTGCTAAGATATTTTTTCTAAGGTGCAAAGATGGCTTATAGATGGGTTATAATGCACATCATAAGACTGAAAAATAATGCATGATCATGATAGATTTGAGCAAAAACAAGTTTTTCGTTTATGAGAAGTGAGATGGCTTCAAGTTATTCAGAAAACGATTAATAATGAAGGTTATGTGTTTGATTGCTCTTGGGAAAGCTCTTTTTTCTATTATTTTCTCTCTTCTTTATTTATTGGTGCTGTTCGTGTAACTGAGCAGTTTTTACGATAATAATGGTGAGCTGAGGCGTTTATTGTATGATGAAGCTTCTGTAATATTGAGGAAAGATCGTCGTTATGCCAAAAGTATAATGATATGGTTGAAAATATTAATTCCCTATTTCGTGAAGAAAAGGATGAGGTTCATGGATGTAAAAATCAATATACAAAGCTTAACTTTATACTCTATTTTTATTGCGTGTATTGTTTTTGCTTTGAAATATTGGGCATATCACATCACAGATTCGGTTGCACTTTATTCTGATGCATTGGAATCAATCGTTAATATTCTTGCGTCATTGGCAGCATGGTGGGCTGTTAAAGTGAGTATGAAGCCAGCAGATCATGATCATCCCTTTGGGCATCATAAAGCGGAATATTTTTCCGCAATTCTTGAAGGGGTACTCATTATTATTGCGGCAATTGTTATTTTAAGAGAAGCATGGATAGCTCTTTCTACCGTTAAATTGTTGCAGAAACCTGGAATATGGCTTGTTATTCATCTTATTGCAACTGTCATAAACTGTATGTGGGGAATGGTTCTTATTGGGCAGGGAAAACTCCATCGCTCACCGGCTCTTAAAGCTGATGGAGTACATTTTATAACTGATGTTTTTACGTCGCTTGCAATTTTAATTGGTTTAATTGCCGGTTTTGTCGGAGGATGGGGAGCTTTAGATCCAATTTTAGCGATAATCGTTGCCGTTAATATTCTCTTACAGGGCTGGAAGGTGATTAGAAATGCTGTTCAGGGATTAATGGATGTTGGCGTTGAATTGAATGAAAGCATGCGGATTCGTGAGCTGATTTCTGCAAATGCATCGGGTGCGCTTGAGGTCCATGATTTGCGGACGCGTGTTGCTGGGAGGGTTACTTTTATAGAGTTTCATTTGGTTGTGCCTGCTATAATGCAGGTAGGAGAAGCACATAAAATTTGTGATAAAATTGAAGCTGTTCTTCAAAAAGAATTTGATAATGTGCGTATTTCTATTCATGTCGAGCCTGAAGATGAGGCAAAATTGCCTCCCGGTACAACGGTGATCCCTTTTATATAAAAAGATTTTTTCAAATGGGTTGTCATGTTACGAACATTAATTTTTTACGGTGTGGCAACTCATATCTCTTGAAAATACGATGATGCTCTTTTGTTGATTGTATTTTTGCATCAATAAAGGGGAAGATTAAACAGAGTCTCTTAAGGCAAGATTTATTCTGTTATCGTACACTGTCATTTAAGGTGTGGTGAGATAAGACCTATAAAATTTGATCTCTTAAGCATTTTTTGAGTGCGCGGTCAATGCCGAGCAGTAAGGCTTGCTGGTGGCGTTTAATTGAATTACATGAAATGGTTATCCGCTGAAATTGGCTTAAGAAGATGTATTGTTTACGGGGCTGTCAAGAATAGATCTCTTGTTTTTGAGGGCGAGAGGAAATAGAGCTTAATTATAAATTTTATATAAAATACTTTGTGAGACAATAATCATAACATACCTTATTTTACTTATGCTTGCAAAAAAATATTTTTTATATTCATAAAGATTAGAATGGCGGTGGTCTATAGATAATTCTTAGCTCGAGCATATGAAAAGAAAGTATGATACAAGAAATAACAGAGTTTTGCTTGCCTTCAGCCTTCAGTCAGTAAAGGTAATTATAACCGCCATTCTTCAAATATGATTTTATCCGTGTAGATTATACAAAGTTAGACGTTTATCTGAATAGCTTCAGTATATCTAGTAAGAATAGAAAAGCTATTTCATATCGCTATGATGTTATTCAAGGGCTCTTAAAACGACGATTCCTGGTGTTTTTGCAACATAATCCATAAAAGGGGTATCGACGACTTTTTCATTTTCTTTGTGTGAAGGAGCATGTCGTAACATCGGCCCTTTATCTGTCATGATAAAGAAACTCACATGTGTTACATCCAATCCAGCAAGTTTTGCATAAATACCAATGAAATCCCCTGATTTTAAACGGCTTATAACCTCTTCATTAATAAAGTTACTTGGAATATACGTTATTGTGCGTTTCACAACTGGAAGTCCAGGAAGATAGCTTTCACCATCAGCTTTTTTGTTGAGATATTTTTCTATT
This sequence comes from Bartonella sp. AA1HLJMS, assembly GCF_042197445.1. Taxonomy (NCBI): domain Bacteria; kingdom Pseudomonadati; phylum Pseudomonadota; class Alphaproteobacteria; order Hyphomicrobiales; family Bartonellaceae; genus Bartonella; species Bartonella sp. AA1HLJMS. The sequence continues at coordinate 12,865 of NZ_JBHIRW010000005.1, forward strand.
TTTACCGCATGGGGACTTATTTCAGCGGTAATATCAGTGGCGAGTTTATATTCTCTATAAGCCCAATCCGTAAAAAAATGTTTCCGATTTAAAAAATCAACATTACCGTTAATATAACGCGTTTTTATGACGTTATTTATGAATTCTGTTTGGGATGTTGATTTGCGCAATGCTTCAACATAATCCATACAAGTGAAGTTATCTAAGCTTCTAAAATCAATAATCAGTTTTTCTGGTGTATTTTCTGAGCCATGTAACATATTAGCTTTGTAAGGTGTTCCTAAAAAAGCTTCAGAAAGAAAGTCAATCACGGCTCCTTTTTCGTGATCATTTATTTCTGAACGCTTTTTGAGAAGAGCATTTAATTTATTTAAAGTATAGGGATCTAGCTCTACGCTGGTTGTTTGTTGTGTTTCTATTTTATTTTCTATCCCCCCCTCTTGTGAATAAGAATTTTGGACATCACGTCCTATCACTAGCATTAAAGTGAGAATTAATAGGGATATTTTTTGCATTTTACACACCATTTTTAAATTTAACAATTCACGGACAACACGTACTAAAAGAACTGTTTTCTCATGCTTATTAGATTTTAATGTAATAATAACATATAATATTGATTGATTCAATAAATATAATCAGTTTTTACAGTATTAATATATTTTACGATGATTATTAAATATTTAAATTATTATATGGCATTGATTTATCTAATAGAGTTGATGTTTTAAAAATTAGCAGTATGATAAGTTGTAATAATGTATTATAAAATTAATCATAATATCTATCAAATTATTTTGATATTCTGTGTCTTACGATGAATTGTTAATGATTTATTCTCATAAGTATTTTTTTCATTTAATATAAAAGATATTTTTTATACATTGATAATGATATATCAAGTAAAAAATAATTTTATATTTTTATCTTGACTCTTTTTGTAATTTTTAATTTGTTATTATTTCATATATGAAAAGTATACAGCATAGAATACTTTTAAAATGAAAAGGGAATTAAAAGAGAGCGGGGGAGTCATTGTATGCGTAAAATAGTGTGTATGTTATGCAAGACCAAATGCTCAATCCGAAATTTGTTCAGCGTGGGCTCATTTTAGTGTTTATCACTTTATTGTTAGATATTCTTTGTATTGCGATCATTTGTCCTGTTTTGCCTGAATATTTTTCTCAATTAACTGGAAAAGAGGTCAGTACATCTTTTGTAGAAAGAGGAAAATTACTTGCAGCTTATTCAGTGATGCAGTTTTTGTTTGCTCCTGTTATTGGCAATCTCTCTGATCGTTATGGTCGTCGTCCTATTTTGCTTCTCTCTATTATTTGCTTTGCTCTTGATAATCTCATATGTGCTATAGCATGGAGCTATTCTATGTTATTTATCGGGCGTCTTTTGTCAGGGATAAGTGGCGCTAGTTTTGCAACTTGTACAGCTTATCTTGCGGATATATCTGATGATAAAACCCGTACACGCAATTTTGGTCTGTTAGGCATTGCATCCGCATTGGGGGTTATTTTAGGATCGTTTATTGGTGGTTTTTTAGGTCAGTTTGGTCCGCGTATTCCGTTTTATTTTGCTGTTGGTTTTTCACTCATTAATTTTATTTTTTCTTGGGTTATGCTTCCAGAAACCCTTTCTTTATGGAATAGGCGCTTTTTTGATATTAAGCGGGCAAATCCCTTAGGTGCTTTTTGGCATCTGAAACAATACCCGATGGTTCTTTGGGTGTTATTGGTCTTTTTTCTTTATTGGTTTGCGGAATCTGTATGGTTAAGCATTTGGGCTTTCATTGCAAAAGAACGCTATGATTGGAGTTCTTTTTCTATTGGACTCTCCTATAGTGTTTTTGGGATAGGCCAATTTATTGTAGTCGCTCTCATTTTGCCTTATTTTTCTAAACGATGGAGTGATTGGCATATTGTTATAGTAGGGCTTTTGTTTGCCTCTGTTGCTATGCTGGGTTATACATTTGCGACGCAGGGGTGGATGGTTTATATGGTTTGTGTGTGTACTATGCTTGAGTATCTTGTTCATGCACCTATACGTGCTATTGCTTCAGCGCAGGTACCGACAAATGTACAAGGAGAACTGCAAGGAGCGATGACATCTGTTATTTCGTTGAGTTTAACATTTGGTTCTGTTTTTTATGTGTTTCTTTTTGAATGTTTTACAGATAAAAATGCACTGTTTTATTTTTCTGGTGCTCCTTTTGTTGGAGGCTTTTTTCTTCTTGTTGTTGCGACAGTTATTTTTGTCTTGCGGGTACGTTAATTTGTTGAGAGGGGCTGGTACGTACTATTTTGCTAGAGAATGCACAAGATAAACAAAATGTATCATTTTATAGGCAGAAAGTTTTTTGTGATATTTGTTTCACAAAGTGTTGTATAGAATATCGATATATCCTTCTCATTTAGTGAAAATAATTTTTTTATTTTGTGATATTGTTTGTATAGGGGAGACTGTATTTTTTCTATTGCTTGCAAATTAATATCCAGTGCTAATGTAGCAGCATATTGAAAAAAAAGATTAAAACGTATCTGAGTTAGATGTATCAGTATTGTATGAACAATTCCAAATTTTATATGGTAAATTGGAAGTAAAATATTGCTTATATTTGTTGGCATCATTTCTGGAATCGAAAGAAAACCTCATTTTGGAAGAATATAAAGTTGTAAAATTGAAAAGATGTTTTCTGTTTTGCGATTACTTTTTTATTCGACTTTACAGTTTTCAAAACCATCTACGGCAATATCTTTTAAAAAGTAGAGATTTGTTGCACTGTCTTACACTTTAATTTTTTTATTCTTTAGGAGGGATTATGTTTCTCATGCACAATAGAATGCTTAAAATTGTATTGTGAATCAAATGCTTATTTGAATATTAGGCACTTTACTCTTTTTAAAAATGGTTTTTATCGACCCACTTATCTTGCTTGGGGGGAGAAGCCAATGATTTTGATGGATACGACCTTAAGAGGAGAGGAATGAGAAAAATTTAAGCTATTCAGAGCGCTCTTTTTAGTTTTAGAATGATCAATAAGAATATTTATTCAATAAGTTGTAGGTATAAAAATAATATAATTGTGCGTAGGAAGATGATATAATTTAAAGGAGAGAAGTTAAAAGGTGATGCTTTTTATTTTAAGATATTTTTTTATAATTCATAATGAGATCACTAAAATGCTGAAAGAGGTAGTGGCTATCTTGTGGTCCCGGAGAAGCTTCAGGGTGATATTGAACAGAAAAAACAGGTTTTCCAATGATTCGAATACCACAGTTTGAGCCATCAAAGAGAGAAATATGTGTTTCTTGAACATGTTGTGGTAAAGAGGAAGAATCTACGGCAAAACCGTGATTCATCGATACAATCTCAACTTTTCCAGTGTTAAGGTCTTTAACTGGGTGGTTGGCACCATGATGTCCTTGGTGCATTTTCACGGTCTTTGCACCAACCGTAAGAGCGAGAAGTTGATGACCAAGACATATTCCAAAAATTGGTAAATTATAATCAATTAATGTTTTGATTGTTGGAATGGCATATTGAGCCGTAGCTGCGGGGTCTCCTGGTCCATTAGAAAGAAAAACGCCATCAGGGTTCATTGCCAGAATTTCTTTTGCAGTTGTGTGGGCAGGCACAACAGTAATGCGGGCTTTTTGTGTTGCCATAAGGCGAAGAATATTACGTTTAATACCGTAGTCAATTGCAATGATATGAAGATTGTGCACATTGTTTGTACCGTATCCTTTATTCCAACTCCATGGTTTTTCATCCCATTGCATTGATGATTGAGATGTCACATCTTTCGTAAGGTCAAGATTGACAAGACCTTGCCATTTTTGCGCACGTTTCTTTAAAGAAGGAATATCAAAGTTTCCATTAGCATCGTGTGCAATGACAGCATTTTGTGCACCTTTTTCACGAATAAGAATTGTGAGTGCACGTGTATCAATACCACAAAGTGCAATAATTTTACGCGTTTTAAGCCATTGATGAAGATTTTCATTGGATCGATAATTTGAGGGATGTGTAATGTCTGCTTTGAAAATAGCGCCAACAGCACCATGACAATTGAGAGGAGAGAGATCTTCAATATCTTCGCTATTTGCCCCTACATTTCCTATATGAGGAAAAGTAAAATTAACGATTTGTTGTGTGTATGACGGGTCTGTGAGGATTTCTTCATAGCCTGTGATGGCGGTGTTAAAACACACTTCAGCTTCAGCTATACCTGTAGCACCTGCTCCTTTGCCTTCAATAACGGTTCCATCTGCTAAGACTAAGAGGGCTGTAGGTTTTTTGATACTCCAAGGGTAGCTGGGTGAAGTCGCTTGTATCATAGTATGTATCCACAATTTATTCTAAAGGTATGATGGCTTATTCTCTGAAAGGTATAATGATCAACTTTACACAAAAATCATACCTTTAACAGATGCTGTGTATATTATTCTGGTAACGTTTCGCTTGAAATAGGCAGTATAAGTACATTCCATGAAGAGGTAAAGTCTTGTTTTAGCTTTTCGAAGATCGAGTCCTTAATTATTTTTTTATTCTCCATTGCAAGATGGATAAAGATTGGTTAAAAGGCATCTTCTTCTTGAACAAAAATTGGATAAATTTATGTTGCGTAACCAGATTGATGGGGCTCTTAGGGCTGCTTTGAAAGCGCAAGATAGTGCGCGTCTTGCTACACTTCGTTTAATGAATGCTGCAGTTAGGGATCGTGATATTCTTTATTATGATGAAGGGAAGCTAGAAGTGGATGATCAGCAGATACAGTCTGTTTTCACTAAAATGCTTCAACAGCGTGAAGAATTGATGCGAGCCTATAAAGAGTCTGGTTGCTTGGAATTGGCAGAGAGAGGACAAGCAGAAATAGAAGTTATTCGTGAATTTCTTCCCTATCAACTTAAGGAGATGGAAGTAGAACAGGTTCTTTGTGAAGCTTTGGCACAAACAAAGGCAGAAAAATTACGCGATATCGGTAAGGTGATGGCATGGCTTAAGGAACGGTATGCGGGGCAAATGAATTTTTCTAAAGTGTGCAATAGTCTTCGTCAAAAATTGCAATAGATCTTGTTAATTCAAGGGGATTGGAAAATATTTTTTATTGTGCGTCGCCTTTGTAAGTCAGTAGGATGTTGATAAATGTCATTTATCTTGTACATACATACTATTATCAAAAAAATAACTTTTTGATATCAACTAAACTTTTTCGGCTCTTATAGAGCAATGAAATATCTTTTATGTATTATATTTTCTGTTCTTCAAAGCTGTTAGACCATTAAAAAACAAAAAGATTATAGAGTTTTTACTTTTTTAAAAAGATCTATTGTCAGCACTGTTAAAAATTTTAAAACAGAATGATTAAGCTAATTGATACAGATTTCCAATTTTGGCGAGTGTATTATTGTCTTTTTTGCTGTTTCAAAGCATTTGTTTGATAAAGAGTTACCGTATTTTAGAGTAGTGATTATTCAGCAAGAAATTTAAATATAGATGGTTTTATCAATATGGTGTGTATCTTTTTAATTCAAGTGCTGGTTTTAATGATAAGAAAATCAGAATTTTAGAACGTTTTTTCTAGGGAAGAGATTTTTTAAGCTGAGTTGATGAAATAAAAGGATATTTTGAAAAGAAATCTTTGTTTTTAATGTGTTCTTGAGATAATTTTGAAATTCTTTTCTCTGATTAAATCCCTTATAAGCTATATGAAATCTATAAGTTATGCAGAATAAAATGAGTAACCTCTATTTGTGGGGATACAGTGGTGAATCTGTTAAAAATAGTTCAGTTAGCAACAATGGCTTACCCGTTAACCGCAAACGGGAACGGCGTGCCCATAGCGCACCTTGTTGACCAATATGAATGTAATCGCGGGTTAATTTGTCATTGTTAAATAAATAATGTCCTAGAGGTACAGTTCCCAAATGCATCAAGGCTTGATTGTGTAGGAGGGTTTCTTGTGGAATTACAGTGCGTCCAAGGAGCCAAGGTTTATTATCTCCCATTAATATGATTTCGCGTAGCCAATAACGCGCACTTTCGGGGAGATGCTCTGCTTCTTCTGTTAATTTATCTTGCGTAATAAAACATTCGCGTTGTGGTTGAACTTGGAGGCAGGTACAATATTTCTTTAATCGAAGCGTCATCGAGCCCGATTCCATGAGCCAATCGCGAACGTTTTCTGGTATTGGAGGATTTTGATCAGAAAACCACGTTAGAGGCGGTAAGATGGAATCTTCAAGATCAGACATCGTTTTACTCCACAGCTAAAGTCTTATTCCATATGTTATGTTGGGTTAAATAGATAGCTCTATTGTAATACAAGGAGTATAAAAGCAGCAAGATTTTAACAGGAAGATATCAAAGGGAAAGTCGATTGCAAAGGTCTTTAAAAGAAGATATGCGGGAAGTATATATTATAGGATTATTTTCATTAAAAAAGCAAAATAAGGTATTATGTTTTATCCAAGGCGCTTTCACAATGCGTTACGGAAATTTCTTTATCGCATGAGAGCAATGGGAAAAATGTTTCGTGCTTTAAAATTCGTTTGTAACGCATATAAAGAAGAGCTAAAAATTCATCTATGCAAGATGATATAAAGAGGAAATTTTAAGAGGAACAAAACTTTATTTTATACTTTAGAAAGTGAAGAGATATTCAAATCTTTTGAATTGAGATGTAAAGGAGATCGTATTCTTTATAATAAAGAAGTTTATATTAATGCATATATTTTTGCAAACTCTAAAATATATTATATTATTAAAATTTTGAAATATTACATCACATAATGTTTATTAATTTTATAATAAATTTGCATTAATATTATTAATTTTTACTTATATATTTTTATTATTAAAAATAAATTTAAAAAAAACACATTATAATTTAATTTTTATATTTATTTTAGATACTATTTTCTTTCATAGATTAGAAAAAAATATTTATCATTTTATTCTTGCCGTCTCTCTTTATTTCTTAAGAATGTAAAAAAGCGCTTCGAGTTTTTCGGTAAAAAGGGTATTGTTGATAGAGTGTATAGGTGTTAAGCATTATACGGTAAAATCTTTAATCATCGTTAGTGATTTTTGTAACCTTATGAATTGTTATTACAGTGAGATATGCTGGATTTGCGCACGTGGTACAAAAATCAGTTCGTATTTTGTTAAAATAACGCAACATATCTCTCCTCTGATATGCGTAAGTTTATATAGGTATGAAATGGTGCGTTATAAAGTTCTTTACTGCATTTGGTTTTATAATACGGTGATGGTGTATGCCTAAAATCACAGCTTAAGCATCTCACCATCATATCAAAATTGGTAACAACAAGTTACAGGGGAATATTTTAAACTCTGCTCGTTGTTTCCTAGTTTTGTATTGAATCCCAAAAGGTGTAAAAAATAAATACTCTATGATCGAATTTTTTGTCCTATCCATATAAGAATACAGGCTCCTATAAAACCTGAAATAAGATAGCCAAGCCAACCAGCAAAACTTACACCTAAAAGACTAAAAAGAAAGCTTGCTAGCGCAGCGCCAATAATCCCTAAGATAATATTTAACAATATTCCTGTTTGGCTTTTCATAATATACTGTGCTGCCCAACCTGCAATCCCGCCGATAATAATAGCAGCAATCCAACCGATGTTTGCATTTTCCATGATACCCTCCTTTGCCTGAATTTAAATTGTAACTAGAGTAAACTTTGTAAAAATCAAGGTTTATTCCTTTTTTAACCAGTGGAAAGGATATTTCTTTTAGATATTTTACTTATTACTTTCCTTTATATAAAAATAACATTCACATTTATATCATAATAATACTTAATAAGTATAAATATACAACATATTTTAATTTATAAATAAATTAATTAATTGATAAATATGAATAAAAGAAGAAAATATTAGTAGAAATGTTCTAAGAACTCATAAAGTGTATTTATAAGCTTTTTAAATCTCTCTCTTAAATTAAAAAAACAATTGTGATTAAAGCAATAAGTAAAATGGATATTTAAAAGTTTGGAGCTTGCCAATTGATATCAATGATGTTTGAAATGAAAACTGTTTCGTTGATACGTTATAGCATGGCTGTATAGGTTGAACCTCTACCAATCTTGATATAAATGTTGCATTTTTGTGGGGTTTTGTATTTCTTATAGAGTATTTCTGTTTCGCTGCTACTGTGAAGCGGTTCCCTTTTTACAAGGCGGGTTTAGGTTGGAACTATCATACTCTTGACCTACTCTTTATGTGTTTAACAGTCTTGGCTTTGAGATGGTTAGGCATTTTTACATCTTTCTTCAAGAGTTCTATTCTACATGCTGCTTTGTTTGTAATGTGCAAGCAAATGACTTTGAGCAAATCATCATGAATAGATTTTAAATGAAAGAAACTTACGATGAAGAAAGCTCATTTAAATTGTCGAATAATAAGACATTATTGATTAGATCAATATCTTGACCATATTCAAAATTGAATAATCGATGTGATGTGTGTTTTATTCAAGTTATTTGAAAAGTTTAAGTTTTTTCTGCTTGTTCTTCAGCAGGGTTGCGTAGACGAGAACTTTGAAGAAGTCCCTGTTCTTCTAAAATGGGGTAGATCATTGAGGTCAAAAGAGAGTTGATTTGTTTAAGGTCGCGCACAGTGTCGAGATGAAGACTGGATGATTCTACATTTTTGAGATCCCCTTCACGCAGACGTTTAAAATGTTTTAAACTCATCTCTTTTTCTAAGTTTCGTAGCTGATCTTTTTTTTGTACCAATAGGTGTGCAGTGTGTGTATCACGTGAGACGAGAACGTTAAATGCTATATGCGCGTTGGCTAGTACAATGGCGTGGAAACGAAGGAGGTCATTCCAGCCCTCGCTGCTGAACTGTAAACCTTTTTGTTGTTTCTTTTTAACCAGCATCAACATATTATGAATAATGATATCCCCTGCTTGGTCTAATTTTATACAGGCGCCTAGAAGTTCTTGCGTTTGAAGAGCTTCTTCGTCAGATAATTTTTGTCCCGCTAATCGGGCAAGATAAAGTTTGATGGCGATATGTTTTTTGTCCAATATGGTGTTGAGTTGGTTGAGTTCACGAATAATATTGGGATCAGGCTTTTCATAAAGTCCCATAATTTTTTCTAGCATGATGTCTACAAGATCACAAATATGAATGACTTCACGCATGACATTCGAGAGGGCGAGAGTTGGGCGATCAAGAACACTGTCATCAAGAGCTGTTTGATCGGATAAATTGAGTGTTTTGTCGGCTTGCATTTTTTTTGCACTTATATTCACGATCTGAGTGGTTAATTTTAAAACCCATTTTGAAAGAGGTATTCCAGCAAGGAGAATGAAAACATTAAAAATGATATGGGCGTTGATCACTTGAGTAGGGGCGTTATTGCCAAGCCATGTGATGGGAGGGTGAAAGGAGAGAAATAAGATAAGTATAAGGATTGACCCTGCCCCACGCATGAGTAAATTTCCTAAGGGAACGAGGCGGGTATTAGGAGAGGCGTTGCGCGTTAAAAGTGGTGCTATAAGAGAAGAGCCAAAGTTGACACCAAGAACCATGACAACACAGAGTTGCGTATGGATAAGATCGTAGTTGGCAAAATTGACCAGCAAAATGATTCCTGCAATGGATGAATGTAAGAGGTAGGTTAAGCCAGCAGCCAACAAAAAAGTGGAAATAGGATCGGTTGAAAGATAACGAATGATGCTAGGTAAAATTTCGCTTTCACGTAAAGGTTCTGTCGCGGTACTTATCATCTCTAAAGATAAAATCAAAAGACCAATACCGATGACAATACGTCCTATTTGACGCCATTCACGTTTTTCTGTTGTCATGAAGATACAAGTGCCAATTAAAAGACACAAGGGTACAACAAGAGTGAGGTCATAGGTGAGAATTTTTACAACGATTGCTGATCCTAATTCTCCTCCACGTACAGCCATAAGTCCTGCTACTCCAGAGACAAAACCAGATTCAACGAAAGAGCCAACGAGGAGTGTTATTGCTGTAGAGCTTTGTAAAATCATTGCTGTAAAAAGCCCAAAACTTACGGCAAACAATGGTTTTGAAACGACGTGGCACATTTTATATTTAAGTCTGTCACCATAGGCGCGTTCAACTCCTGTGCGCACCATGCGTGTGGCCCAGAGAAGTAAAGAAATAGCGCCGGCAAGATGAAGGAGTACCAATGAACCATTCATGATACTTTATTCTTTCTTTGTTGTTGTGAATGTGGTTGCCTCAAATTAATAAATTGAAGTTTATTGTTTTTATTTCACTTTTGCTTTTAATACTTGATTAAAATCATAACCGCTTGGATTTTGAAAAACCTTTAGACCGAAACAGGGTAGAATGGAATAAAGGTGATCAAAGATATCACCTTGAATTTGTTCATAGTCGATCCAAACGGTGGTGTTCGTAAAGCAATAGATTTCTAAGGGTAAACCATTTTCTGTAGGAGGTAATTGTCGTGCCATATAGGTCATATTAGGGTTGATGTTTAGATGCTGTTGTAGATAAGCAAAAACATAAGCACGAAAAGTTCCAATGTTGGTTAAACGGCGCGTATTGGCTAAGACATCATGATTTTTATCTAATTGAGCGTTCCATTGTTCGATTTCTGCTACTTTTTGCGTGAAATAATTTTCTAATAAATTAAATCGGGAAAGATATTTTTGCTCTTCTTTTGTGAGAAAATGGATACTTGATTGATCAATAAAAAGGGAGCGTTTGATGCGTCTTCCACCCGATTCTTGCATTCCACGCCAATTTTTAAAAGGGTCGGTCACAAGTTTACGGATAGGAACTGAGGTGATGGTGTTGTCGAAATTTTGAACTTTAACAGTATGCAAGGCAATTTCAATAACATCACCATCGGCACCGAGATTGGGGATTTCAATCCAATCACCAACGCGAACCATATCAGTAGATGAAATTTGAATACCGGCAACGAGAGAGAGAAGCGTATCTTGAAAAATTAACATGAGAACCGCGGCCATTGCACCAAGACCAGAGAAGAGAATAAGAGGGGAGCGGTCAATCAATGTAGCGACCATTAAAATTGTTGCAACAGCAAAAAGTGCAATTTTAGCAATTTGAATATAACCTTTTATTGGTTTTAGTCGTGCTGTTGGTCGTTGTTCGTAAAGGATGTTAATGACATTGAGACAGGAAGAAATTGTCAGGACGACAAAGAAGATAATGAAGGCGTTGGCAACATTACTGATGACAGTGCTAAATGCATCGGGCAATGTTGAGATAAAATTAACACCAATTGAAAGAATAAAAGCTGAAATGATATCCGCTATGTATTGAATAGCATTATTAATATCGATCGTTGTATTTTGGGGGAGAAAAGAAGAGAGTTTTTTTGCTCCGTGAATAAGTAATTTTCGTCCTAGAAAGTTCACTAAAAGGGCAGCTATGGTAAGAATAACAAGCCAAGAAATAGCCTCTAACCAAGGATATTGAGCAATAAATTCGATCACTTTTTATTCTCCATTTCTAAAAATATATGCAGTTGAGGGTTTAAAATTTTACAACTGCTTAAGAGGAAGTATTGGAATTATGCTCTAAAGTCGTTAAATATGCAAAAAAGAATTTTCAAACTCTGTGAGAGATAATGCGTTTTCCGCCCGATTTCCTTAATGAACTGCGTACGAGACTCCCAATTTCAACAGTGATTGGTCAACGGGTGGATTTTGATCCTCGAAAAAGTAAGCCTTCACGGGGAGACTTTTGGTGTTGTTGTCCATTTCATGGTGAAAAAACGCCAAGTTTTCATTGTGATGATCATAAAGGGCGCTATTATTGTTTTGGTTGTGGTGTAAGTGGAGATATTTTTACCTTTTTGTGTGAGCTTGATGGATTGCACTTTTCAGAAAGTGTAGAGCGTTTGGCTGATTTTGCGGGAATGAAACTCCCTATTTTGGATTCACAAAGTCATAAACGTCAACTGGAAAAAGCTGACCTTTATGATGTGATGAAAATTGCCACAGATTTTTTTCAATATAATTTACGCGATAAAGGAGGTATACAAGCACGTCGTTATCTGGATGCACGTGGTGTTACACCAGAGCTTGTAGAGCGTTTCCGCATTGGTTTTGCACCGGTAAGGCGTACGGCTTTGAAAGAAGCTTTAGGTACACGGGGCATTTCAATAAAGCAAATGGAAGAATGTGGGCTTCTCTCAGTGCATGAGGAGAGCGCGGATTCTTATGACCGATTTAGAAATCGCATTATGTTTCCTATCGAAGATTTGCGTGGACGTGTGGTGGCTTTCGGAGGGCGTGCATTAGAGAAAGAGACACGAGCAAAATATCTCAATAGCCCTGAAACAGTGCTGTTTCATAAAGGAAATATACTTTATAACGCGGCAGCAGCTCGCAAAAATAGTCGCTTTGTTGGCGATGAAAAAATTCATTCACTCCTTGTTGTTGAGGGGTATATGGATGTCATTGCATTGACTAAAGCTGGTTTTGAAGGAGTTGTAGCACCCTTAGGGACAGCATTAACGGAAGCGCAAATTGAGCTTTTATGGCAGATGGGGAAGGAACCTATTTTGTGTTTTGATGGTGATGATGCTGGTTTAAAAGCTGCTTTTCGTGTTGCTGATCGTGTGTTGCCTCTTTTAAAGGCTGGGGTTTGTGTACGCTTTGTTTTGTTGCCACAAGGGAAAGATCCTGATGAAATTGTTTGTGCTGGTGGAGCTCAGCTTTTTTCTTCTTTTTTGCAAAAAGCTATTCCTTTGAGTGAGCTTTTATGGTGGCGTGCTACCTATGGAAAGCATTTTGAAATTCCAGAGGCACGAGCAGCGCTAGAAAAACAACTAAAACAACAAATTTTTACGATTAAGGATGAAGATGTCCGTCGTTATTATTTGCAAGATGTAAAAAAACGCCTTTTTGATTTTTTTCGTCCCTCTTTTTCAAAACAAAAGGGGGAAGGGCGATATGGTCAATCTTCACCAAATAGGACCTTTAAAGATCAAACCTTTTCTCTGTTAGCAAATTCTGAAATAGTACGAAATTCTTCGCAATCTATCCCTTTGCGTGAAGCAGTCATTTTACTCACTTTAGCTTACTATCCTGAGTTGTGGTATGAAAATTTTGAAATTCTTTCTGAGTTAGAATTAAAAAATACTCAATTGATAATTTTTCATCAAGCTATGTTGGAAATTCTTGGGGACCAACAGCTTCATGATAAAGAGACGATGGTTGCGTTCTTAGAAAAAAGAGGGCAAAAGGCTCTGTTAGAGCGTATGAAACATCTTGTGCAAAATATTGGTATGCGTATTATTCTTGGTGGAGCCCCTATAGAAGATGCGCGTGCTATATTAAAACAAGCTGTCTACTTGCATCTTCAAGAACACCACCTACATAAGAGGTTACAGGATATTGAAGAGCAACTTGTAGAAAATCCTAAGAGTGAGGTTTTTGATCTGCTTCGTGAGGTAAAAAATGAGCTGGAGCAGATGCAGGCAACAGAAGCGTTAATTGAAGGATTTGGAAGTTGGTTGGATGAAAAAATAGACGGGAATACACAAGATACGATAAAATGATTCGCTTTTTTAATGCGAATCAGTCACTTAAATTTTAGATGAGGAAGTTTATGTGGAGTGACATTTTTATAAAGATGACAATTAAATTTTAGGAAAAGCGGGTAAATTTTAGGAAAAGCGGGAAATTGGTTCTTACGATAGGGTGCAGAGATTATCTCAGAAGGGCTGAGAGGTGTCGGGGAAACTTCTGGAGTTTTCCCGCGTTTTTGTCTGGATGTCAAGTTTGTCTGGATGTCAGGGCGTATACAGAATGTATTCTTTCCAATGGTAATCTCTTAACAGGAAGTATATATGAGTAACTATTGGTAGATTTTAGTGAGAACAAAAAAACTGGTCACATGGAAACTGTGAAGTGATCGAGTGGAGTTATGGTATGGCAACAAAGGTTAAACAGAAAGATAATGCAGAAGTAACAAACCAAGCGAGTTTGGATAGTCCTCTTCTTGATTTTTCTGATGATGCCATCAAGAAAATGATTAAACTTGCCAAAAAAAATGGTTACGTAACAATGGATGAACTCAATGCAGTTCTTCCTTCTGACGAGGTTACATCCGAACAAATTGAAGATATCTTGGCGATGTTCTCTGAGATGGGGGTTAATGTTGTGGATGATGAGGATGAAGTCGAGTCTGAAAATTATGAAGAAGAAGTTACGGTAGAGGGGGGTGATTTAGTAGAAGCCTCTAGCCACGCAATTGCAACGACAACGAATAAACGCGAAGTAACAGATCGTACGGATGATCCGGTGCGTATGTATTTGCGTGAGATGGGAGCTGTTGAGCTTCTTTCGCGGGAAGGCGAAATTGCCATTGCTAAGCGTATTGAAGCAGGGCGTGAGACAATGATTGCAGGACTTTGTGAGAGTCCTTTGACTTTTCAGGCTCTTATTATCTGGCGTGACGAGTTAAAAGAGCAGCGTATTCTTCTTCGTGAAATTATTGATCTTGAAACGACTTATGCTGGTCCAGAAGCAAAGCAGGCTCCTGTTATTGAGCGAAGTGAAGTTGATAAGACCGTAGAAGAAAAAATGTCTTCTGGTATACGTAATATGGGGGAGAGCGCAGGAGAGAGAAACATTGAAGACGATGATGAAGAGGACGAGGACGATGTTAACTTATCGCTTGCTGCAATGGAAAATGAACTTTGTCCTCAAGTTATGGAAACATTGGATTTTATTGCTCAAACCTATGTAAAATTACGAAAATTACAAGATCAGCATGTTGAAAGCAGTTTGGCAGAGCGTAAAGAGGGGGCCCTTACATCTTCTCAGAAGAAGAAATATATTCAATTAAAGGGTGAGTTGATTCAAGCAGTAAAATCTCTTTCTTTAAACCAAAATCGTATCGAAGCTTTGGTTGAACAGCTTTATGACATTAATAAGAGATTGATTCATAATGAAGGTAAGCTGAAACGGATTGCCAATAGCTATGGCATTGGCCATGAGGATTTTTTAAAAGAATACCAAGGGCGTGAATTGGACGCAGATTGGATGAATTATATTGCTGCTTTGCCTACACCTGGTTGGAAAGAGTTTTCGGTGCGTGAAGCAAAAGAAATCCAAAAACTGCGAAGTGAGATACAAAATCTTGCGCAAGAAACGGCTATTTCGATTGGTGAATTTCGTCGGATTGTTATGCAGGTGCAGAAAGGTGAACGCGAATCAACAATTGCAAAAAAAGAGATGGTAGAATCTAATTTGCGTCTTGTCATTTCAATTGCAAAAAAATACACTAATCGTGGTTTGCAGTTTCTTGATCTTATTCAAGAGGGTAATATCGGTTTGATGAAGGCTGTGGATAAGTTTGAATATCGGCGCGGCTACAAATTTTCAACTTATGCAACATGGTGGATTCGTCAAGCTATTACACGTTCAATTGCTGATCAGGCACGTACAATTCGTATTCCTGTTCATATGATTGAAACAATTAATAAAATCGTTCGTACCTCGCGTCAGATTCTCCATGAAATTGGACGAGAACCAACACCAGAAGAATTATCTAGCAAGCTTTCTATGCCGTTAGAAAAAGTACGAAAAGTTCTTAAAATTGCAAAAGAACCTATTTCTCTCGAAACGCCTGTTGGTGATGAAGATGATTCCCATTTGGGTGATTTTATTGAGGATAGGAATGCGTTATTACCAATTGATGCAGCTATCCAAGCTAATCTGCGAGATACGACAACACGCGTTCTTGCTTCATTAACACCACGAGAAGAACGTGTTTTGCGGATGCGTTTTGGAATAGGGATGAATACCGATCACACATTGGAAGAAGTGGGACAGCAGTTCTCAGTTACAAGAGAGCGTATTCGTCAAATTGAAGCAAAGGCACTTCGTAAATTAAAACATCCTAGCCGTTCACGAAAATTGCGCAGTTTTCTCGATTCTTAAATAAAAGAATTCGTGTGCATTTTAATAACTCCCTCTTTCTTCCTAATGAAGGGGGGAGGTGCTTCATGTTGTACTTGGATGCTTTCTTGAGAAAAACATAGGAAGAATTTGAACAATCTAGAAAGTTTTCGATGTTTAATGTTTTTCTTAGTTTTGGGGCTTTATACTTCTCTGTCTCAAAAGAATAGATATAGGGCAAAGGGTGGTTATGGAGTAGAGAGTAGGGGGGCTTTCAAGAAATGAACGATAAAAACATTACCTTGCGTATAGCGCGGCTCGTTTTTAAGAAATGAGATCTATTAGGAATAAACTTATATTGCAACATACGGACTTTTTGATGAAAAATGTATATTCTTTGCGGAATTTTTCTATCATTTTAGGTGACGCATTTTATTCTTCGTTAAGTTTACAAAGAGATGTTTCAATAGGTTATGTTCATTTATATGCGCTATTTTTGAATATTCTCTTTTTATTCAGATAGCTTTTAAGAACATGGTTTAAAGTATACATTAAGTTGAATCTTTTTAAGAGACAGAAATAGATAAAATTATAGAAATTAAACGTTTCATTTTTTATAGATCGTCTTAATTAAAAAAGGTGTGTCTGAGTTTATGAGTGGAGAACTTCCCTTTTGGAAAGTAAAAAAATTAGAAGAGATTTCCATTTCTGAGTGGGAGAGCCTTTGTGATGGCTGTGGCTGTTGTTGTCTCCATAAAGTTGAGGACGATGATACGGGTGACCTTTATGCAACCAGTATTGCTTGTCGTCTTTTAGATGGGGAAACCTGCAGGTGTCGAGATTATGCTCATCGTAAATCAATTGTACCAGATTGTATATCGCTAGATATTACGACAGTTAAAACAGTGCGTTGGCTCCCAGAAAGTTGTGCTTATAGATTAATTTATGAGGGAAAAGATCTTCATTGGTGGCATCCATTGGTATCAGGGGATTGTCAGACGGTACATACAGCGCATATTTCTGCACGCGGACAAATAGAGATTTACGAAGACGAATTATTATCTGAGGAAGATTATCTTTATCACATTACTGGTCTTCTACGTGAAGGCCAGTAATATGATTTTTTATACAACTTGTTTGTGACTTAATCGATCGCAAAGACTACAGTGACGCTCACGTTATAATTTAATTCACCACCTGCAAAATTTGTATTTGCGTAGCTTACATCTGCTGCTCTACTCATGAGACGTGGTGTTGGGTGATAGTAATCATCCTTTTCATTGATTTCAATAATTTTTCCTAATTTTAAATCGGCTGCTTGCGCTATCGTTTGCGCTTTTTCAATGGCTTCAGTAATGGCTTTTTTACGTGCTGCTTGATAAAATGGCTTTGTATCTGCGTTGGTAAAAGTAATGCCGTTAACTGAATTAACACCTAGTGTCATCGCTTGATCAAAGATTTTACCAGCATTGGTAAGATCACGAATGCGCACGGTTAAAGAATTTGAAACATGATAGAGTTTTTCATTATTCTTTTTTTCGTGGTGTTTATCAGAGGTCGACTGATAAATGGATAAGCCTGATGTTTGCAAATCATTTGCTTGGATGCCATTGTTTTTAAAAGCGTTTATAATATCATTGATGGATTGATTATTGGAAGCTAATGCCTTTTGGGCAGTTTTGTCATAGGTAACAACGGCTAGATTAATAATGGCCATATCCGGTGTTGCTTGACTTTCTCCGATTGCTGTCACTGTAATCGTTGCATTTTTCATTTTATTTTCTTCAGCATAAGCACGTACAGTCAACGATGTGGCTAAGAGTGTAAATGCTAATATAACTGTTTTAACCCGAGAACTCTTCAGTGGTTGAATTTTCTTTTCTATCATATCTATACCTTTATATTTGTCAGTTAATTATTCTCTCATTTTTAAGAGTTTTTGTAAAGAAATTAGAGCACTGAAAAAAAAACCAATAGAAAAGAGAAAAAGATGGGTTATAATCTTTGTCAGCTCTTGTATCATAGGGCATTTTAGTTTAGAGAGAAACAACCTATTTAGGGCCTGTAGCTCAATTGGTTAGAGCCAGCGGCTCATAACCGCTTGGTTGGGGGTTCGAGTCCCTCCGGGCCCACCAATAGGGAAATGTACAATAGAAAAATGGATCGCTTATATAAAAGTTTTGAGATTCTACCTTTTTCGTTTTTTATTTATTTTCCTGTTTGTGTTAGAAGCTTTTGGTCGTTGTTTGTTGCAGTTTTTTCTCTCAGTCGCTTTAATATGATGGTATGTTTTCTTAGTCTCATCAAAGAAGTTCTCTCATTTGCAACCTTTTAGCATTTGGATTAACTGATATGGGTCGCTATTTACTTTCTTAATTCATATACTGTTTTGTACTTTTTCTATATGGTGTTCTTCATAAAATAGAAGGCTAAAAGCTTCATTGGATAAGTTTATTTATACTTGTTCTGCAAATAAACAGACCTCAATAAAACCAATTTTAAAGATTGTACCTTTTCAGAACAAATGGCTCAAAAAACATTTAGTGTAAATTTGCTTTTTTCTAAGTGATGTTAATGTCTTTTAGACGTTCGAATAGCATCATTGTGATGAAAGGTTAGTGTATAAGAGAATGTGATCTATGGGCATTCATATGTATCATGGGGGCAACGATGATAACATTTGTTGATATTTTCTTTTTCTCAAGAAAGGAATTCTATTTAATATTTTGAGAAATATTGTTCATAGTGACGGTGGCGTGTTTTCTGAAAAGAATTTTATTAATTGTTCTTTGAAAAGTCAATTGAGTGATTGTTTCTATCGCTTTGCATCATCCAGATTCTATTGTAATAAGCATTTTATTATTCTGTAAGAAATGTTTTCTATGATATTGGAAAATTTGTTAAAATGCCATTTTCTGTTTTTGTGTATTTTTTGCTTAATGTTTAAATTATAGAGTTTTCATGTGATCCGAATTATTATTGAAGAGCAGATGTCTTTTTTGATTTTACTCTGATAAGGAATTGGCAATATTGCGGTAACCCTAGCACTTTTTTGTATTGCTAACATTTTTCTCGTATTGATCGTATAGAGAGTTTTATCTTTATTATGAGTTTTTTCTCTTATGAAAAATTATTGGCAGGGAGGGTGTTTTTTTGGAAAAGTATACTTCTTCTTCAAAGTCATACTTTGAAAATATAATTCTTCATTTGCATAAGGGGATTTCTCTCTTGTTGTAAATCTGTATAAAATTTACGTACAAAGATTGTGCGTGATGATTCGTTTTATTTTTTAATAGTATCATTTTTGCTTATGATAGAGACTTATATTAGTATTTACAAGGTGCGTTTAGAGGAGAGGTTACCTGTAAATGTGTTACAGAGTTTTAGGTAGTGTGGCTCTGTTTATAAGAATTTATTCCTATAACATTGTTATATTCTTGCTTTGCAATATTGTTAAAAAAACATAGATGGTGCTATGTAGAATAAATTGTGATGTATTTTTTTCAAAAAAGCTTTTTCGTGTTCTCTTATATAGAGTTCAGGAGTGTCTTCAGGGATATTTTCACATTAGTTTTTATTGGTCCGAATCGCAAGATCTGCGTAACATTATTCGCGTTTTTGATAGATTATACCAATTTTCATAAGAAGGTCTGGATCGTGTGATGCTTTCTGTTTCACTATGGTACATGACTAATAGAACTTCATCTGATTTTGTAAAATAAGTTTGTACACAATTGCTTCCATACTGCCTATTGCAAATATTTTTTTCTAAGGTATGAGATATATTTTGAACGCTTTAGCGTTATATAGTGTGACTACATGGAGTATGACTATGAAGAATGATAAAAAATTTGAAACAACTTTATCTGATATTATTGTGAAATGGGAGTCTTTATCGACGTCTCAAAAGCAAGCGATATTGGATAAAGTAGAAAATGCTACAGATTCTGCTCATTCAACAGAACATTTAAGGCTTCAATCTTCTTTTTATCTCCAGACGAAATCAAAGTTATGAGTTTTAAGTCTTCATCGGAGATGTTGAAACCAGTTATTACATATATGGCACTAGCATTTCCCAGTGTATTCAAAATAGCCATGAGTTTATCTACAGAAGGTCTCTTGCCTCCATTTATCATTTGTTGGACGTAATTTTGTCCACAGCCTGCAGCTCTGCTTATTTCAATCATTGTTCGTCCGTCACTTTTTATCAATTCAACTAAGCGTTGGAACCAATCTTTTTCAGTCTTTGTCATTTTTAGACCTTTACATATTTACGCTATAGCGTTAATATTGCGTTGCGAATCCAGAATATATGATACAAGGAGCGTGAAAATATCCATGTGTAGCTCTTCGCTAAGGAAGCATATAGAGTTGTTTTTAACTAATAACAAAATGTCCCCATACACTTTCAGATTCGAATCAATAAAAATGGTTGCTTAGTTCCACGGTTGTGAAAAAGTAAATGTGTATACCAGAAAGGGCGATACACACTCGTATGTTTATGAGATTTCACTATGATAGTATACGTAGCAGCATTATAAATCAAGATATACCCCAACATCAGAATTTGTAAAAAAAATTCTGCGTTGAGGTAGTGTGTGAATATAACGAAGCTTTAGAGCCTTAAGAGATAGGATAATGGCTGTAGAAAAAATGTAAATTGCATAGACAAAGAATACTGATTTCTTCTTTATTGTAATAAATTAGATCACTATCAGATGGTATATCGTATATATGCGTAAAAAAAATGGGAAATATCAAAAAAGTGATCTTGGATATTTTATTAAACAGGAAGGTAATCTGATCCACAAAGGTGGTTGTTTGGTAGAATTGTACATTCGATCAATGCCCTTATGGGGATGAATGTGTTTTTATGATGCTGCGGTTTATAATGAAGTCTGTGTTTATAATGATGTTGTTATTGATAACAATGCATTAACATATGGTTGTTTAGTGGTTCGTAAGAGTTCGCATGTTTATGAAAAATAAGAACTTTATCGTTATTTGAATATGAGTGGAGATGCATATGTTTATGCTAATGCGGTCTTTTTTGATCAAGTTTTGAATGCTCAATGTATTGAATTTTGTGGTGATACTCGTGATTTTAGAAAGGCTCGAGTTTATAATGATGCTTTAGTTTGTGGTGATGTAAAGATTTGTGGGAAGGCAAAATTTTACAGAAATGCTGTGCTTTGTGACACTGAAGATTTTTGTAATAATGAAAAACTTTTATATATAGCCGCATTCCACATGGCGTAAAAAGGAAGATAGGAACGATTTGGGCAAGGCTTGTATGATTGGATTGCGTCGTTAGTTTTATTTGACGTTCCTTATTTTTTGTATTTTGTGTCAATAAATATGTCGCAAATAATTGGTGTGAGTGTAGATTTAGCCGCTTTCAGAGATTTGTTTGCGTCATTTATCAATGCTTTAATGGAGAAAATAAGAACGCCGAGAGTGATTGTTCACACTTGGAACATGCGATTTATTGCATTCTTTTTTTGATTGAGGATGAAACAAATTGGTCAAGATGATCACTTGAGCGACAATTAAGGGAGATCCAAATGAGTGTAAACGAAATTTTATTGGGAGCAATGATTGTTGTTTTGTTGTGCAGCGGGGTTATATTTCGATTTTCTTTATATTATCGCAGTCAAGTGAAAATTTTAAAAGAGGAATCTAGAAGAATAAAGCATGAGTTTTTAAGAGATACTATGAAGATGACTGAAGAACGAGATAGGGCTATTAGAGAGCAAAGTATGGTGATTAAAAGACGCGACCAAGCAATTGAAAAACTGAAAAAACAAATTAAGCAATATGAAAAAAATGAAAAGAAATATAAAAAAATGCTTAAATCTGAAGATGATAAAGAGTGATTGTATTCATATTTTGCATTAAAGGGTTTGGAAATGTGTTAGGAAGATTGGAATGACGAGAGAGATAAACTTTAATGAAGCCAATTATGGTGCTGATGGAGAGATTGTATTGGAAGAGAATATTCAAGTTTACTCTGATTTTATGACAACATTTAAGTTTATAAGACAGAGCGTCGTTGATCATAAAATAAGAGTTTATGATGATAAACCAGTTTATAGGTAGGCTAGTTATTAAAAAGCGCGTCTATACAATCCAGCAATTTTATATTATTGCTGGAAACAGTTTTGCACGTTCTTTTTAGATGTAAGGTATAAATGCTACGATAGTTTCAGCTAATAGGTATAAAAAATTGCATGATAATAGAAAGAAAGAGATATTTGCTTTTTATGAAGATGAAATGGGTAAGTCAGTTATGATTATCAGATACAGAAGAGGAATATGAACGTAAAAGATATTAATATCTTGTAGAGTAAATATATTTCTCATTGATGATTTATCTTCTCTTCATGTGCGTTTATTTTTTATGAAAAATACAAAACTTAAGAGATTTTCTTTTTGATAAAGGCTATAGAGATTTGAGTATGATTGAAAATAAACATATAATCTGTAAGAATATGAATGTTCTTTGTGAGTGTCAGAAATAATACAAAAACTTCCTCTCATTGAGGGCAAATCAATCACTTTTCATTTGTCACAAAAGTAACTACCATACCATTATACAAAATAAACGCTTGTTTTAATGGTAAAGAATGTTAGGACTGTAGTTCTCTAATAAGAGCCTTATGTGTAATTTCTTTTATTTGCTCAATATTGATTAGGATATCTTGTTTTGTTGGATAACCTTTACTAGAAAAAGCAATTTTTTGTGCATCTCCTGAGATTAAACGCCAGTACCATTGATTGTGAACTCCTTGAAACACCTCAAAATACATGCTTCCCACCTCATAAAATAGCTGATAATTTTCAGGATAAATATTTAACTAATCCACTTGTAAACATTAATGTATGTCTCTCTAGGAAGTCGTCAATATATTCCCCTTAAATTTTCTGACCTTAAAAAATAATTTCTATGAGAGCTATTATTCTTTTAACAAGAAAAAAAATATTGTCAATAAGACATGAATGAGAATTTTATACTATAAAATTATTTTTTTTAATTTAAAGACACTATACTTTCATTTACAATGCAAATATTTTTCTGTCGTTACAGAAATAAAGTCTATAAATTATATAAAACTTCACCAGCATGGATAAAGTAAAAAATACTTTTTTCCATACTGGTGTTTAATCATTTCTTGCTTTTTCTTTTGAAATAGACGTTTATTGATTAGCTATAACCTCTTTTTGGGATACGCTTCGAATGAGTAAATCAATGAATAAGCTAAGGGTATAAGAATTGGCCATTTTAGCTTTCATATCGATAAGAGAGGTTGTAGTTTTAGGGTTAAAACCATTTGATAAACCTTGTCTTGACAAATATTGCTGCAATTTTTCATAAGAACTGTCGATTTTTTCTTGATTTAGTTTTTCGCT
This sequence comes from Bartonella sp. AA1HLJMS, assembly GCF_042197445.1. NCBI lineage: Bacteria > Pseudomonadati > Pseudomonadota > Alphaproteobacteria > Hyphomicrobiales > Bartonellaceae > Bartonella > Bartonella sp. AA1HLJMS. Next base: position 36,207 of record NZ_JBHIRW010000005.1, read on the forward strand.
ACGATCACTATCGGCAAGTGTTTCTTCCAGTCCTTCGATTTTTTTAATAAAATAATTCCAGTCAAAATCACCTTTTGTATATTCGGTGTCAAACATTTTTCCTTGTCCAGTTAAAAGCCAATTAATATTGACACCATATAACGTGCGGTATGTTTGTAAGACACTAAGATTGGGTTCTCTCTCTCCACGCTCATAAAAAGCAATGGAATTTTTTGTCATGCTAAAACTTTTAGCTAAGGTTTCACGTGATGGATCGCCTAAAGCAAGACGTACATAACGTAAACGTTTTCCAAATATGGTTTTTGATTCAGTTTCAGGACGTGCCACGAATTATCTCCCTCGGTAAATCATCATGGTATAAATCATTAAATAATAAAAGCACACTATGTATTAATATTCTATGATATAATGTCAATATTATAGCTTTAATTTCTTGTTTTTTTTTATTTGTGTAGATAGAAAGCAATCTTGCACTTATTGTATTGACAATTGATATTCACTTCAAAACAAAATTCCTTGTTGCTACATTTGTCTCTTGCTTTTTTTGAGAGAATTTTCATGTAACTTTACCATATATATTCTATACACCTCTGCATTAATAGATGCAACTTTAAAGAGATGCAAACTTTGGATTGGTACTGGGTGTGCTTAGATGAAGTAGAAAATAAACTTTGAGGAATGATCATGGCCCTATTACGCTATTTTGGGTTTGCTTTTTTTTTCACGATTATTGGTGTCTTTTTAGGAGGGGTTATTGGTTGGTTTGAAACGGAAAGTATTACTGGTTTTCTTAAATATTTTTTTATTTGCTTTGTTTTAGGAATTTTGGAAATTTCTTTATCTTTTGATAATTCTATTATCAATGCGCGTGTTCTTAGTAGAATGAGTCCATTGTGGCGTCGTCGTTTTCTTATATGGGGCATTTTGATAGCTGTATTTGGGATGAGAATTGTTTTTCCATTATTGGTGGTTGTCGTTGCTGTTGGGATTAATCCAATTGCGGCAGTCAAATTAGCGATATGGGAACCACATCGATATGCTGAAGTTTTAACCGATGCGCATATGGGGATTGCTGCTTTTGGAGGAACTTTCCTTATGATGGTTGGCTTAAAATATTTTTTTGATTCTGAAAAAGAAGTGCATTGGCTTAATATTATAGAGAGACCTGCTCAAAAGTTTGGGGCGCTTGTTGGAATTGATATTGCAATTGTTTTGATTTTGATCTTATTTGTTTCAGCTCAGATTGATGCAGAAAATAAAATAACTTTTTTATTGGCAGCACTTTATGGACTTTTGACCTTTATCGGTGTTGAAGTTGTCGGTCATCTCTTGGATACTCCTCAAAAGACTTTAACAACAGTAGCTCACGGGGGAGTAGGGGCGTTTCTTTATTTAGAAGTTCTTGATGCTAGTTTTTCTTTCGATGGCGTGGTTGGTGCTTTTGCCTTTTCACACAACCTTTTTATTATTGCGATAGGTCTTGGTATCGGAGCATTTTACGTTCGTTCTATGACAATTATGTTGGTTGAATCAGGAACATTATTGCATTATCGTTATTTAGAGCATGGTGCTTTTTATGCAATTCTAGTTCTTGCAGTGATTATGTATCTGCAAACGATTATATCGGTTCCTGAAGTTTTAACAGGACTTGTGGGAGTCTGTATTATTGGAATGGCATTATATTCTTCGATTCGTTTTAAGCATCGTCAATTAGATAAACATGTTGTATCTAAGTAATGGAGATTTCTTCCTTTTTCACACTTTTGTTTATCGCATATCTTTGAATAGAAAGAGGTCTTTTATGCAAAATAAAATACTATTTTATTGCTTATTTGTGTTTTTTTAAAGTTGAGTTCATTGCATGATACTACCCATGAAGCCAATAATGTACAATCTCTAGGATACTTTTTGACCTAAATATAAGATAGAAAGCTGATGTTATACTTTTTACCAGCTTTCAATATTATGACAAGCTCTTGCATTTAATGGGTCATAAGAAGCATTCTTACTGTTTTTTTGAATGATTTATTCATACATTGATTCTCTTTGTAACGTGTAAAAGAATGTTTTTGAAACAGGTTTGAAATGAGAGAATTTACGATATTCTGGACTCTTACTTAAATATGTGCAAAATGATTTATCCTTTATAAATCAGTGTATTATAATGGTAGATTAGAGAAGGATATTTTAAGAGACCATTAAAAGTTCTATACCGGCTTCGTTCATTGTTTTAAGCATAGTGTTTAGTGATCCGTTTACATCAATACCAGCACAGGCATTTAATGAAACACTGACTTTAAAACCGCATTGTATAGCGTGAAGAGCAGAAAATCCGACACAAAAATCAGTTGCTAAGCCACACATAATGAGCTTAGTAAAACCATGTTCTTTGAGATAAACTTGTAAACCTGTTGGTGTTTTTTGATCATTTTCAAGAAAAGCAGAATAGCTATCCATTTTTTGATTATAGCCTTTTCTAAGGATAAGTTGTGCCTTTTCTGCTCTAAGAGATGGATGGAATTCTGCTCCTTGTGTTCCTCGTATGCAATGATCAGGCCAAAGTATTTGAGGACCATAGTCAAGAATGACTGTATCATAGGGCTTTTTTTCAGGATAACAGGAAGCAAAGCTGCAATGGTTTTTGGGATGCCAGTCTTGGGTTAAGATAACGTGGTCAAAATGATTTATGAGATTATTGACGGCGGGTAAAATAGCATCACCTTGAGGTACGGCAAGTGCTCCACCTAGTAAGAAGTCATTTTGAACATCAATGACGATTAAGGCTTTTTTTTCCATAAATATATTCCTATACGAGATGAGCTTTTATCGTATTTTTAAAAAGCTATATGTCGTCTTGAAGTTTTGAAATGATGTGCTGGATATTGATATTATTTTTATAATTATCAAGCCAAAAGAGGGGGATGGATAAGTTTTTACAATTGGTTTTATAGTTTTTTACGAATTGTAACCACGTACCAATGGGAAGTGCGCTGTAGTCATTTGTTGCTACGTGTTGATGCAAAGCTTTCATGATCATTGGGCTTGGGACGTCAGATCCCATAAGGCGGCGGTCGTTTTGTAAACGTAATTTAAGCCATATCAAGGCAAGGGGTGAAGTCCATTGCTTTCCGTAGCAAAAAATCGATGAAAAAAGAGAAGGATTTTTTACTGCGTAATATAAAGCCCATAAAGCGAGAAAAGAAGGCGCATAGAGAATTGCTTTTCTTTGTGGTATCATATTACATTGATAAGTCGGTTTAATACGATAAAAATACAATGTTATATCTGGTATGGAAAAGAGAGGCAATGTTTGATAACAGGTTTCAGGTACAGCTAAAAAGATTTGCTTTTTGCTCTTTAGGGGGATGTTTTTTTGCATTCAGGACCATACTGGGGCTTGTGAGATTAGAAAAAATGTACCAATATAAAGCGAAAGCTTTTGATACGACGTAAGTGCTATTTACTGTACAGTTTCAAAAAGCAAAAGCAGTTTTTTCAAAATCCTAATCTTTAATATCGCATAATATAAAGAGAAATTTATGGCACGTCAATTTATCTATCATATGGCTGGGCTTAACAAGTCTTACGGCAATAAAAAAGTTCTAGAAAATATTCATTTGTCTTTTTATCCAGATGCGAAGATCGGTATTTTAGGGCCGAATGGTGCAGGGAAGTCAACTATTTTACGTATTATGGCTGGGCTAGATAAGGAATATACGGGAGAAGCATGGATTTCTGAAGGAGCACGCTGTGGTTATCTACCACAAGAACCTTTGCTTGATGCGAGCAAAGATGTGCGTGGTAATGTGATGGAAGGTGTTGCAGATAAACAGGAAGTTCTTGAGCGTTATAACGAATTGATGATGAATTATAGCGAGGAAACGGCTGATGAAAGCGCACAGCTTCAGGACATTATTGACAGTCAGAATCTTTGGGATTTAGAAAGTCAAGTGGAAATGGCTATGGCTGCTCTTGGCTGTCCGCCAGCCGATGGGGATGTAACAAAACTTTCGGGTGGTGAGAAGCGGCGTGTTGCACTTTGTAAATTGCTTTTGTCAAAACCTGATTTATTACTTTTGGATGAACCGACAAACCATTTAGATGCTGAAACGACGGCTTGGCTTGAGAGGCATCTACGTGAATATCCTGGGGCTGTGCTTTTGATAACCCATGATCGTTATTTTCTCGACAATGTAACGGGTTGGATTTTAGAATTAGATCGCGGTAGAGGTATTCCTTATGAGGGGAACTATTCTGCTTATTTGGGGGCTAAAGCCAAGCGTTTGGCTCAGGAAGGCCGTGAAGAGGCAGCGCGTCAACGTGCTTTATCACGTGAGCAAGAATGGATTGCTTCTAGTCCAAAAGGGCGACAAGCAAAGTCAAAAGCTCGGATTAAGGCTTATGATGAGTTGGTTCAATCAGCACGTGAGCGCCGTCCTGGAGAGGCGCAAATCATTATTCCTATTGGAGAAAGATTAGGACAAGTTGTTATTGAGGTTGATAATCTCTCTAAAGCTTATGGTGAACGTGTATTGATTGATTCTCTTTCTTTTAAACTTCCTGCTGGTGGCATTGTCGGCGTTATTGGGGCCAATGGTATGGGAAAGTCGACCTTGTTTAAAATGTTGACGGGACAGGAAAAGCCCGATTCAGGTCAGATACGTATCGGTGAAACAGTTCACATGAGTTATGTGGATCAGAGTCGCGATTCCTTGGTGGGGGATAAAACTGTTTGGGAGGAAATTTCTGGTGGAAATGACATTATTAAATTAGGCAAATATGAGATGAATAGCCGCGCTTATTGCGGGGCTTTTAATTTCAAGGGGGCAGATCAGCAGCAGAAGGTGGCAAATTTATCAGGAGGGCAGCGCAATCGCGTACATTTGGCGAAACTTCTAAAAGAGGGGGGGAATGTGCTTCTTCTTGATGAACCGACAAATGATCTTGATACTGAAACATTGGGTGCATTGGAAGATGCATTGGAAAATTTCGCTGGTTGTGCAGTTATCATATCGCATGATCGTATGTTTCTTGATCGATTGGCAACACATATTTTAGCCTTTGAAGGTGATGGTCATGTAGAATGGTTTGAAGGTAATTTTGCTGAATATGAGGCTGATAAAGTTCGTCGTCTTGGGGCGGAATCTCTTAATCCTAAGCATGCAAATTATAAACCTCTTACACGCTAGAATTTTTTATCTTATCGCAACTTTGTTAGAATAATAGTGTATTTTATTGCGTTTGTTATTTCATAAATAAAGTGTGTGTGTACTCTGTGGGAGTTTTTATTCATTGAAAAGAGTAAGAGACACTTTATGAAATTATGACCTAAATAGGGTTATTTTTTGTAAAACTGCAATGAAAAGGAGGGGATGAAGCGTATAGTATTACTTCTACAAATGCCTTGGTCATTGAGCATTATCATCTTTACTTAATAAAAATGCAAGCTGGCATTATCATGTTATTTTTTCTCAATAGTATGCAGTTCTTGTTTTGAGGTGGGCATAAAAGGCATTTTTATCCATCTGTCCCCTCCGTTTATGAGCTGTAAGAGAATGATTTGGATTGATTTATCATGAATAGATTTGAAATGAGGAAAATCTACGGTATTACGGTTTTTTATTCAAGTTAAAAATGAATTATTATTATAAATCAATGTATTCTCATTATAACGAGAAGCAGGGAGATAAGATCTGTTTGTTTTTTACATTAGCCTATTTTTTTCATAGTATGATAAAATAGAGAGAACAAAATAGATGAGAATATGCGTTGTATGCTTGACTTTTTTTCCTATAAACAAATGTTTATAGGAATGTTTAGGGGATAATTATGAAAAAAAGTGCAAGTTTAGATGCAATGATTGTGCTGCTGAAAGCGGTCGCAGAAGTAAGCCATTTACGTGTTCTTAGGCTCTTACATCATGAAGATTTAACAATTCCTGATTTTATTTTTATTCTTGATCAGTCGCAAGCGTGTATATCACGATATTTACGTTTATTGTACGAAGCACGATTGATTGAGCGTTATCAGAAGGGGGATAGCCTTTATTTTAAGCTTTGTCATGATTTTTGGGGTAAAGACATTGTGATGGGTATTCTTTCGGCTTTGCCAAAGAATGATGTGTTGTTAGCGCATGATTTAGAACGTTTGAAGGATGTTAAAAAGCAGCGTCAAAAAACGAGGAAGAAGCATTTCTTACAAAATGCGTTGCAACGGGATGTATTACGGTCATCCTATATGGCAGATCATCGTGTAGAAAACTCTTTACTTGAAATCATTGGCGATAAACCATTTCAGACGATGCTGAATATTGGAAGAGGTGGAGACTCTATCTTAAAATTGTTTTCTAATCTTTATACGCATGCGGTTCAAGTTGTGCTTGATAGCAATGTTTTTCACTTGTCTGTTGGAGATACAACTTTTGATTTAGTTATTCTTCATTGGGTTTTACATTTTCTTGAAAATCCTGAAATATTCCTTCATGAGATATCAAGTGTTTTGCGTCCTCATGGCCGTTTATTGATTGTGGATTTTGGTTATCATGAAATTGAGTCTTCATATTCTGATCAAGTGCATATGCGTTTTGGATTTTCGGCTTTACAAATAGAACAATGGCTTAAAAATGCGGGACTTGTTCTAGAACAAACGGTTTGTCTTACTCCTATACAAAATGAAAACAGTGAGGAGGGGATTGCTACGCTTTGGCTTGCTCATGATCCGCGTTTATTGGTTGACGATATCAAAGATAAACAAGTAGATTTTGCATAAATCGCGTTTGTTAACGTGCTTTATACTCTGATTTTTCTCAAGGAATAGCGTAGAGATAAAACTTTATTCAATCATTGATGAGCTATTGTTTTTTACATTTGTATTATGTTTTTATATGGAAGTATTGGTGTTTTATAGCGGCGTGTAGGCTGTATAATGAAGCACCTTCTATAGAGTTAAGCCTACGAGGATCATTATTTAAGGTGTCTTGATATTATATTTTATTAGCCAATATATTGATTTTAAAAGATCATTGATTTTTTTAGACTCAATAAGAGGTTTAAATACAGGAATGTTGTTTCATTTCAAATTTCCTGTTTCAGAATCCGAAAGAGTCTGTTTGTCTGCTACAAAAGAAGGTATTTATCTTAATGATACCGTTTGTAAAAGAAAATACATTTTCTAAATGTGAGAGCGGCTGCAATATGATATAATGCCGCACAATATAATCATAGTGAAGGCTCATACCTTTATAAATATCAGAGATGGTGGTGCCCAATAGATCTTAAAATATCTCTTTAAAACAGGTTTTTAGATAAGGAGTACCTTGGAACTTTTAGTGAGGGGTGCAAAAAGATGCTCTAAAAAGACGAAAAAGTAAAAGGGTAAGACAATGCATTATATTCATAAAATAAGATCGGCGATGATCTATGGATAGTTTGTGGCTGAAAGTAGGAAAGAAAAGCGTGATATTACACTAAAGTTTCGTATCTCTTTATCATGAGAAGTTATGAAGATTATTAAATAAGTCCATTGTTTTTGCCAAAAGTATTTTCTTTCTTTTTATGTTTGCCGCTCATCTTATGACGCAGTCCGTGGTTATAGCGTAAAATTGAGAGGGCACCATCGTCTTTAGTTTAAGTAAAAGTTGTAAGCCGGCATCATCGTTTTATGTTTTTTATCCATATGCTTCTTCTTGTTTGTGATGTGCGATAGTATGGCTATTCATTAATTCAATAGACGAAGATTGAAAATATGGGAATCTTACGTTCTTGAGGTTTCTCATGTAAATTGTAAAATGATGAGTTGTGATTGTAAATTAATGAATTGTTTACGTTAGAAGAACAGAATATAAAAATTTTTGAGCATAGAAACTACTGTGTGTATTATTTTACGGGATCATTTAAATGATAGAGATTAAGAGAAAATGTCTGCATTGATTTCGGTTTGTTATGTTAAAATGCGTTAGAGACTGTTGGTTATTGTAAAATGGTTTATCGTTATTTGGAATGACGATGGGGCGTGATTCGAAAAAAATACCTTCAGAGTTCTCATTTTCTCATAAGATTAAGCTGTTTAAGTTCCTCATTGATTGTTACATGAGGGATGTAACAATATTTTAATGATCATTTACAGAAATTTTTTTATAAAGATAGATAAGATTTTATTTTCTCTAATTTATTGTTTTATTTAAATAATTCATAGCTTTCTTGCAAGAAGATGTTTTCCATTTTTTACGGTTATTTGTGTAAGATTTTAAAAATCTACGTTTTTCTTTTTGTGGTGATTGCTGTTGGAAAAGTGATTCTACTTTTACGTAGTTTGATTTTTATAGGGTGGATACGTAGAAATTACGGTTTTTTAATATGATCATCAGAGTTATGAAAGAAACTATTTAAAAGTTATAATGATCGTAGATTCTAATTGATGCTTATTGAAATAAAATTGCTTCAAATTGGGTCATTTTAAACTTTTTTTGCCTAAATTTAAACATTTTTAAATAATTTATAATTCTTTTATGTTTTTTTGCGTAGAAGATGATAAGAATTTCTTGTTGTTTAAAGAATTTTATTCCATAGCAAGAATATTGCATCGGCTATCTTAGTGGTTGATGTAAGAGGACAATCGGGGAACCTCCTCCCCCCCCCCCCGCGTGGATCCCCTAGATTGTCTGGCCTGACTGAGGATTTCCTCAGTCAGGCTTTTTGTAATTATTTTAGGAAATGTAAGGTGTTATTAGGGGGGGAGTGTAAGATCTGTTATTGTTTCGCCTATAGTACCTAAATACATAGAGGGGCGAGTCTTATTGGGCGGATAGTGTTAGCGTATTCATTTTTAATAATTTGATTTTTCTTTATTGAGGCATTGTTGCATGTTATAAGAAGAATCATAAAAGGAAGCTATGTTTGTATTCTGTGATCTTTAGGTAAGAGATAATGGGATCTTTTTCACATCGTATTATTTTTATTTTATTTGTATTTTTTATTTCTGGCGCTGTCTTTTTTGCTTCTCAAAGTAGTGCTGTTTATCAGTTTTTTTCCGGTCGCTCTTCTTTTTCTTCTCAGCAGCTTGATGTAACAGAGGAGGAGTTGTTAGAGAGATTATCCGTATCTTTTCCAGATATTATCAAGCATCTTTCTAAGATGACCCCTCAACAGCAGGAGTTGTTTATTGCGCAGCTGCGTCGTGATGTAATTGCGCTTGCTTCTAAAAGTGGTCAGAGTCGTGAGCAGGCTCAAAAATCTGGTGAAACTGTTGCTATGGCTCTCTCAAAAGCGATTTCTCGTCCTTCCGTTGCTAATGCTTATTTTTAGCTATTTTTTAATTGCGCTTTTGGGTTTTATTTTAAGGAGAAAGAGCTTTTCGTGAAATTTTGAAAAGTGCGAGGAGATAATCAATTTTTAAGGTATTAACAAAATTTATCTCTCAAAAGGTAAGCAATTGGAGTATAAGGGTAATGTTGCAATCATTACAGGAGTGATAGAAAGTCTATCAAGGGTATTGGTCCAAGTTAATTGCATTATCAATCGCTACAATGACAAAAGCAGTATTGATTATAATAAAACACGTTAACTGCATTTTATATGCCGGTTATTTTTTTATTTGATATGAGAAAATAAAATTTTTTAAAGGATTTAAGCTTTTTTTGTTCTACGGATTTTAGGATATTTATCCACTTGTATGATTTCTGAAAATGAGGTGCAAGACTGATAAGATGATAGTCTGTAACAAAGAAAAAATATTTGAATGAAGATGAGAGGTCTATTTTTATTTAAAAAGGCTTTGGGGGTATTGAGTTTTCTAACATTTTTCAAAAAAATAGACACAAGTAATTTTTAAGCTTTGTTGTAGGGATAAAAACGGATATAACTTTTTTAGTATATTGTTTTATAATGATAATTTATCATTTTATATTGAATGAGAATCTTAAGAATTGTAAAATCCTCTCATTTTAAATTTATCCATGGTGAAAAAATTAAAATCAGTTTCTTGTATACCACAAGTAGAGGCTTGTGTGGATAAAAACTCTTTTAAAAAGGAATTAAAAAGCTTCTTTGAGACATCTTGAGAGCTAAAAGTCTGTTCCAATATTTTGAATTGGTAAAGAGTATGATGGTTTTAATATATTTATGAATTTTTTATGCGCAATGATGGGGAGATTTGTTTTGTGATTTTTTGAGGTTTTATCGGACATAAAGAGTGCAGTGGGTGTTTATTAATCAGAGAGAAGCGTTGATAACGGTTTATATTTTTTGTGAACCTTTTTTGATATCGAGCATCTTCGGTAAAAAGATGCTCTTGTCTCTCTTTCTTTGAGGGATTGATCTCAATAAAAAAATTAATAATCTTATGTAAAAAATATTACATCTAGTTCAGATGCTATTTTTTTAATATAAAAATTGATTGATACAACAGTGATAGCCGAAAGTTATAGATTATATCATTTTATTTGATACGCTATAAGATTAATTATAGTCTTTTTATTTTTTTATTTTATGATATAGAGAAATCTGAGACTTGTGCATAAAGATATATTCTTTTATTTCATAATTTTAGCTTGAAATTGTCTTACTATTTCCTTTTTAAAGACGTTCTTTTGCTTTCTTTTTTGTATAATACATTTGCAAATTACTTGCGGCTAGAATTTGAGAATGTTTGAGTGAAGAGAAAGAAAATGCAATTTTTGAAAATCTTGTTAAATACAGCATGTGCTGTATTTTTTGTATTTGATATAAGTTGGACTCATAGTGTCTTAAATGTTGCGGAATCAGGAGAAACCTCAGTGATTGTTGCTTCTAAGATTTCTGCTCGTCCTTATGAGTTTCTTATTCAGAAACTTGCGAATAAATATAATGTTCCCGTTAATTTAGCACATGCTGTTGTAAAAGTTGAAAGTAATTATAAGGCAGGTATAAAGGGGGCTGCTGGTGAAATAGGTTTGATGCAAATTAAACCCTCTACGGCACGAGGATTGGGTTTTAGTGGTTCTGTACAGGATTTGTACGATCCTGCGACCAATCTTGAATATGGTATGCGTTATTTGGCACGGGCCTATAAACTCAGTGGTGGAAGTACGTGTGGTACAATCCTTAAATATAACGCAGGTCATGCTGCAAAAAAAATGAATTCCATTTCAGCGAAATATTGCGCAAAAGTAAAGACTTATCTGGCTTCATTAAAATAAAAACATCTGTTGAGAGAGGTTTGTCATAAAATATTTTAAGATGCTATTTTCACGGAGCAGAAAATGTTTTATAAACTAGTATGTCAGTCGGCTGGGCAGCCGCGCTTGTCTGATACTGAAATATGGCAGGTGAGGAAAGTCCGGGCTCCATGGAAAGACGGTGCCGGGTAACACCCGGCGGGGGTGACCCTAGGGAAAGTGCCACAGAAAGTAAACCGCCTATTTTTATAGGTAAGGGTGAAAGGGTGGAGTAAGAGCCCACCGCGCATTCAGTAATGAATGTGGCAAGGTAAACCCCACCGGGAGCAAGACCAAATAGAAATGACGTGCAAAATTTAATTTGCAGCCGATTTCCGGGCGAGTCATTCGGGTAGGTTGCACGAGGCGGATGGTAACATCCGTCCCAGATGAATGGTTGCCATGTAAAGTGTAAGCTTTACTCTACAGAACCCGGCTTATAGGCCGACTGATATTTCATGATGATACGCGATATTTTATAAGATCAATTATATACGGTCTTTTATGGAGTCTATGTGTTTGAAATAGACACTTGAGCAAAGAGTGTTTTAAAAAATTATAACATTTCTTTAAGTATAATGCGTTAGGATCTGTTTTGGGATAACTTTAGTTTTTTCGTTCATTGTGATTAATGTGAAAGTTGAAGGCCAGGTTATTCTAAGATCAGTTGCCATGAGAGAGCTGTTGATTTAAGACGGCATAACTTCAAGATGGATTATTTTGATAAAGCAGGATCAAAGAGCTGAACGCCATATTCCAGTGTTGTTACAGCCAGTTTTGGCTGGGCTTATGCCATTGGTTGGAGCAAAAGTGATTGATGGCACCTTTGGTGCTGGTGGTTATACGCGCGCTTTGTTAAAGGCAGGGGCACAGGTGATTGCTCTTGATCGTGATCCTCATGCTATCAGTGCAGGACAATCGCTTGTTGAAGAATTTTTTCCACGCCTTCGTTTGGTCCATATGGCGTTTTCACAGCTTGATCGTGTCGTTGAAGAGAAGGTGGATGCAGTTATTTTGGATATTGGTGTCTCTTCAATGCAGCTTGATGAAGCAGAAAGAGGTTTTTCTTTTCAAAAAGATGGTCCATTGGATATGCGAATGGCTCAGACTGGTTTTACAGCCAGCGATGTTATCAATCATTTAAAAGCAAGGGATTTGGCACGTATTTTTAAGATATTAGGGGAAGAGCGTTATGCGGGGCGAATTGCACGGATGATTGAAAAGCGTCGTGTTGTGCAGCCTTTTTTGCGTACAGGTGATTTGGCGTATGCTATCGAAACGTTGATAGGACGTAAGCTGGGAGATCGTATTCATCCGGCAACACGTGTATTTCAGGCTCTTCGTATCTATGTTAATGATGAAATTGGTGAATTGGCATGTGGTTTATTTGCTGCTGAACGCGTTTTAAAAGCTGGAGGCCGTTTGGGGGTTGTCAGTTTTCATTCTCTTGAAGATCGTATGGTCAAAAGATTTTTTTCGGCTCGTTCTGGAGAATGTATGAGATCACGCTATCTGCCAGAAATAAAGGCTGCTCCAGCGACATTTTTTCCTTTGTTTCGAGGTGGGATCACGGCAACTAAAGAGGAGTTACAGAAAAATCCTCGTTCACGTTCTGCGAGGTTGCGTATTGGTGTACGGACTGAAGCAGAGGCTCTTGCAGCAGATATGAAATTATTTGGTTTAGCAGAGATTGCCAGTTTTGAAGGCAGCAAAAAATGACAGTTTTTCGTACATTTGATATGATTTTAGTGTTGATTATGATTTGTATGGCAGGACTTACTTATAAGGTAAAATATGATGTTCAAAAGCGAATGAACGAAGTTCTTCATCTTGAGCATGAAATTGCTGCAGCAAAAAATACGGTAAGTTTGCTTCATGCTGAGTGGGCTGTGATGATAAGGCCTTCACGCATGCAAAAACTTGCGAAACGTTATCAGAAAGAACTTGGGTTAGAGGTTATACAGCCGCGTCAAATCGTGGAGTTTAAAGACATTCCGGTACGGGTACATGATCAAATTGAAGAAGTGATTAAACAAAATATCTTGGAAGATAATCAAGATATTTTGACAAATAATCGGGCTTCTCAGATCAATAGTGTTGTCCAAAAAGGCGCGCAGTAATGAAATCGACTTTTTTATTCTCACAGAAGAAAAAGCGCTTAAAGAATTCGTTGAATAATCATAATGTTTCTGTTCGTCGTCCTTATTCTAGTCGTCCACGTTTGCTTTTTTCGTTGTTCTGCTTTTTAATTTTATATGGCATCATGGGGGCTTGCCTTATTTCTTATGGGTTGGAAGGTGGACAGATTGAAGAAGCAAAAGGGCCTGGAGTTCTTCAATTGATGGCACGGCCTGATATCGTTGATCGTAATGGTCGTTTATTGGCAACAGATATTAAAACTTATTCACTTTTTGCTGAGCCACGACGTATTATTGATGTGGATGAAACAATTGAATTGCTCTCAACAGTTTTGCCTGATCTTAATTGGCAGGAAACCTATAAGCGCTTAAAAAGAAAAACTGGTTTTTCTTGGATACAGCGTGGGTTAACGCCAATGCAGAAGACACAAATTATGGCCCTTGGTATTCCAGGAATTGGTTTTCGGACTGAAATTCGTCGTTTTTATCCCGATGGACCTGTAACTTCCCATATTCTCGGCATGGTGAATGTTGATAATCAAGGCATTGCAGGTATGGAAAAATATATTGATGATGCGGGTTTGAGTGCTCTGCGCGCTGCTGGTCTTGCCATGGAAGAATCATTAAAACAAGTTCAGCTTTCGATTGATGTGCGTGTTCAGGCAATTGTTCATGATGAACTTATTCAGGCTATGAAGCGTTATAGGGCAATTGCTGCAGGAGCTGTTATTTTAAATATACATACGGGGGAAGTTTTGGCTTTGGCATCACTACCAGATTTTGATCCTGGAAATCCTATTGAAGCTTTAAAAAGTGATCGTCTCAATCGGATGACGGCAGGAGCTTTTGAAATGGGATCGATCATTAAAAGTTTTACGACAGCCATGGCTCTTGATTCTGATATTTTTCATTTAAACAGTATTATTGATGCTTCAAAGCCAATAAAAGCAAGTAGTGGGTATACTATTCATGATTTTCATGGAAAAAATCGACCCTTAACGTTATGGGAGGTTTTTATTTATTCTTCTAATATTGGTTCTGCTAAAGAGGCATTGGCGATAGGGATTGATAAACACCGTGGTTTTTTACAAAAACTTGGATTACTGGATCGTCTCACGACAGAGTTGCCTGAAGTTGCCCACCCTATTGTGCCACATCATTGGAAGGATATACATTCTATGACGATTTCTTTTGGGCATGGTATGGCAACAACCCCCTTGCAAACAGCTGTCGGGGCTGCTGCTTTAATGAATGGTGGTTGGTTAATTGCTCCAACATTTTTAAAACGGACAAAAGAACAAACTCTGCACCATGCAAAACGGGTTTTGCAGGCTAAAACAAGTCAAAATATGCGTTACCTTTATCAATTAAATAGTGATATTGGTTCTGGACGTAATGCAAAAGTAGAAGGCTATCGTGTAGGTGGTAAGACAGGAACAGCTGAAAAAGTTGAAAATGGAAAATATTCTAAAACAAAAAATTTCAATAGTTTTCTTGCTGCTTTTCCTATTGAAGATCCTGCTTATGTTGTTTTAACAATTATCGATGAACCAAAGCCAGAGGAGGGACAGCGTTCAGCAACAGCGGGAATGAATGCTGGACCAATGCTTGCTAATATTGTTCGTCGCACAGCTAGTTTTCTTGGTGTAAAACCCGATTTTAAAAAAGAATATGAGCCTCTTTTAAGTAAAAAGAGCAATTCAAGTTTCGTTAAACAACGGTAAAATGAATATAAAGGTGCGTTATCATGTTGTTGGGAACAGTTTTTACAGAATGTGTTGAAGATGAAAGTCTTTCTTCAATAGAAATAACAGGAATAAGTGTGGATTCTCGGCAAGTTTTGCCGGGCTATGTTTTTGTCGCTGTTCAAGGGAAAAAAAGTGATGGAAGACGCTATATAGATGATGCAATAAAGCGTGGCGCACGAGCAATCGTTACAGACTGTCATGCTGTTCTTGAGGATTTATCTGTTCCCATTTTACGTGTTTCTAATGTTCGTCATAGTTTAGCGTTGGCAGCTGCACGTTTTTACGGTTCTCAGCCTGAAACAGTCGTTGCTGTGACTGGTACAAGTGGTAAAACATCTGTTGTCTCTTTTCTTCGGCAAATTTGGACTTATGCTGGATTTTGTGCTGCGAGTATAGGAACTGTTGGTGTTGTTTCTCCTAAACGGAATGTTTATGGTTCTCTCACAACACCTGATCCGGTCGTCTTGCACCGTCTTCTTTATGAAATTTCTTATGAAGGTGTGACTCATGCAGCTCTTGAAGCTTCTTCGCATGGGCTTGACCAAGGACGACTTGATGGAGTCCGTTTAACGGCTGGTGCCTTTACCAATTTAGGGCGAGATCACATGGATTATCACACGGGGGTAGAGGATTATTTGCGGGCTAAAATGAGGTTGTTTGATACACTTTTGCCTGTATCTGCTCCTGCTTTGATTTTTGCTGATGATGTTTATTCACAAAAGGTTATTGATGTTGTTACACAAGCGCGCCGCCGTGTCTTGACAATTGGTCGTAAGGGGCAATTTATCACGATTAATCGTGTCGAACATCAACGCTCAAAACAGTGTATTGAGTGTCGTGTGGAAAACAATATTTATACATTTGATTTGCCTTTAGCTGGAGATTTTCAGGTCGCCAATGCGCTTATGGCAGCGGGGTTAGCCATTGCAACGGGCGTTTCACCTCGTAAGGTTTTTCCTGCGCTTGAAACTTTGCAGGGGGCACCTGGGCGATTAGAGTTTGTGGGAAAGACAGAAAATAATGCGCTTGTTTATATTGATTATGCTCATAAACCAGAAGCTTTGGAGCAGGTTTTGCTTTCTGTTCGTCCCTTTACGCAAGGGCGCTTGATCGTTGTTTTTGGTTGTGGAGGAGATCGTGATCAAGGAAAAAGACCTTTGATGGGAAAAATTGTGGCGGATAAAGCGGACATTGTTATTGTAACGGATGATAATCCTCGAACAGAAATGCCAGAAAAAATACGTAAAGATATTTTACAGGCGGTGCCAACAGCAATAGAGATAGCAGATCGTGGTGAAGCTATTTCTTACGCGGTGGAGCTTTTGAAAGCTGGTGATACACTCATCATTGCTGGAAAAGGTCATGAGGATGGCCAAATTATAGGGCAGACAACTTATCCTTTTTCAGATCGTCTGAAAGCGATAGAAGCTTTAGAGGACCGAAAGAAATGACAGCTTTATGGGATAAGCAAGCACTTGTTGCTGCAATTAATGGTGTTGTAATGGGAAGCATGCCAGAAACTTTTTCTGGGGTTTCCATTGATAGCCGTACTCTTGCGGAAGGGGATGTTTTTTTCTGCATTAAGGGGCATCATCTTGATGGTCATGATTTTGCTGCGCAAGCTTATGAACGAGGTGCAGGCGTTCTTATCGTTGCGGAACACCGTTTGAGGGATATGAAAAAGATATCGGCTCCACTCATTGTCGTTCCTGATGTTTTGCACGCCTTAGAACAACTTGCACAAGCTGCACGCAAACGTTCAAGAGCTAAGATTATCGCGGTAACAGGATCAGTGGGAAAAACAACGACAAAAGAAGCTTTGAAACAAGCACTTGCAACGGCTGGGAATGTTCATGCGAATCTCGCTTCTTTAAACAATTGCTGGGGGGTTCCACTCACTTTAGCGCGGATGCCTGTGGAGAGTGATTATGGTATCTTTGAAATTGGCATGAATCACAGAGATGAAATTCGCCCTCTGGTCAAACTGGTTTGTCCGCATGTTGCTCTCATTACGCATATTTGTGCAGGACATATGGGTTTTTTCAAGGATCTTGAAGAAATAGCAAAGGCAAAAGCTGAAATTTTTGAAGGATTGGATGAAGAAGGCATTGCCATTTTAAATGCGGATAGTGATTTTTTTTCTTATCTCGTTCAAAAAGCAAAGAAATGCGGTGTAAAAAAGATCTTAAGCTTTGGTGAGACTAAAGATGCTGATTATCAAGCGCATGATATACGTCTTCTAACCGATAGTTCTTCTATGATTGTGCGTATGAGGGGGCGGGATAGGGAGGTCCAAATTGGTGCTCCTGGGCGCCATATTGTGCAAAATAGTTTAGGGGTTATTGCTGCTTGTGATGCTATGGGGGTTGAGCTAGAGCCTGTTTTTCTTTCTTTTCGCCATTTTTCTTCTCAAAAGGGGCGAGGTGTTCGTTATCGACTGTCTTTATCAAATGGGAGTGAATTTTATCTCATTGATGAAAGCTATAATGCAAATCCTGCTTCTATGCGTGCTGCACTTGAGCTTCTTGCTACAGGACCTGTAGGGAAAGGGGGGCGGCGAATTGCTATTTTAGGAGATATGCTAGAGTTAGGGGAGTATAGTGAAAAGCTTCATCGTGATTTAATAAAACCAATACGTCTTTCTGGTGCTAATCCGGTTTTTCTATTTGGTGAGGCGATGAAATATTTAGTCAGTGATTTGTCTGCTGGTGTTAAGGTTCATTATGCTGAAAATATTGAGAAAATTTTATCGCTTCTTTTAGCAGAAATTTCTTCTGGGGATCTGCTTATGGTTAAATCATCCAATAGCCTTTGTTCATCAAATATTGTGACTGCATTGTTTGATCGCTATAAAGCGGTTTCTTCATAGTTTTAAGAGGTTTTTTTATTCCATGATGCTATTTTTTTCTTCGTTTAGTGATTGGCTTCCAGGTGTGAATGTATTTCGTTATATTACTTTTCGCACGATAGCGGCTATGCTTACTTCGGGGCTTATCGTCTTTTTGTTTGGACCTAGCATCATTGCTTCTCTTAAATTGCGGCAGGGTAAGGGGCAACCGATACGTGCTGATGGTCCTCAAACACATTTTAAAAAGGCTGGAACACCTACAATGGGTGGATTGATGATTTTAATCGGCATTGTGGTATCGGCATTTTTATGGGGTAATTTATCGAATATTTACTTTTGGGTATCGCTATTGGTTATGCTTTCTTTTGGGGGAATTGGATTTTATGACGATTATCTTAAGGTCACAAAACAAACAGACAAAGGATTTTCTGGGAAAGCACGATTAAGCTTGGAGTTTTTTGTTGCGGCAATTGCGGCTTTTGCCATCTTGAAAGTTGGCTCATCTGGATTAGCTTTGCCTTTTTTAAAAGATTATCTTATCAATTTGGGCTGGTTTTTTATTCCTTTTTCTGCTTTCGTCATTGTTGCGACGGGTAATGCGGTTAATTTAACGGATGGACTCGATGGGCTTGCTATTGTTCCTGTGATGGTTGCAGCTTTATCTTTTGCTCTGATTGCTTATCTTTCTGGTAATATGAATTTTGCTGATTATCTCCAAATCCATTATGTATCGGGAACAGGTGAATTGGCTGTTTTATTGGGAGCTGTTGTTGGGGCAGGGCTTGGTTTTTTATGGTTTAATGCACCACCTGCAGCTATTTTTATGGGAGATACTGGTTCATTGGCTCTTGGAGGACTCTTAGGGACTGTTGCGGTTGCTACGAAACACGAAATTGTTTTGGTTCTTATTGGTGGGCTTTTTGTTGTGGAAGCTTTTTCGGTCGTTATTCAGGTTGGTTATTTCAAATTAACAAGAAAACGCGTGTTTCTTATGGCACCAATACATCATCATTTTGAGAAAAAAGGCTGGACTGAAAGCCAAGTCGTGATACGCTTTTGGATTATTTCGATTGTTCTCGCTCTCATAGGTCTTTCAACACTTAAATTGCGGTGAGATTTTGATTTCTGTTGCGTGTTATAAAGGTCAAAAAGTTGCTCTCTTTGGATTAGGGACGTCGGGATTGGCGGCGGCACAAGCATTGATGTGCGGTGGCGCAGAAGTGGTGGCGTGGGATGATAGTCCTTCAAGCGTGCAAATGGCTTTTCAGCACAATATTCCAACACGAGATCTCCGTTATGAAGATTGGTCAGAATTTGTTGCATTGATTGTAGCTCCTGGAGTTCCTGTAAATTATCCTCAAC
Organism: Bartonella sp. AA1HLJMS; assembly: GCF_042197445.1. Classification (NCBI taxonomy): domain Bacteria; kingdom Pseudomonadati; phylum Pseudomonadota; class Alphaproteobacteria; order Hyphomicrobiales; family Bartonellaceae; genus Bartonella; species Bartonella sp. AA1HLJMS. The sequence goes on from NZ_JBHIRW010000005.1 coordinate 55,494, forward strand.
CCCATTGGGTTGTTGAAAAAGCACGAAAAAAAAATATAGAAATTATCGGTGATATTGAATTATTTGTTCGTGCGCGCCATGATTTTTTACAGCTTTATGGTTTGTGTGACCAAGATGTTCCTTTCATTGCGATTACGGGGACGAATGGCAAGTCAACCACAACGGCTTTACTTGCGCATTTGTTGGAAAAAATGGGCTATGATGTGCAGGTGGGGGGAAATATCGGAAAGGCAATATTGACCCTTAAACCGTTTGTTAAAAAACGTATCTATGTGATTGAATGTTCATCATTTCAAATTGATCTTACTCCCTCTCTTCAGCCGACCATTGGACTTTTATTGAATTTAACACCTGATCATATTGATCGACATGGGAGTTTTGCCTGTTATGTGCAAACCAAAAGGCATCTGATTGCTCAGGCTTCTCAGGCTTTCATTTCAGTTGATGATGCAGCTTGTCGGGTTTTATATCAACAGTTACTTCATGATGGGAAGCAAATTGAGGCAGTTTCCAAGGATCATTTTGTTGAAAATGGTTTTTATGCAGATGGGACCAAGCTCTTTTCTGTTCGTCAAGGACAGCGTCATATGCTTGCAGATCTTGCTCCTATGGCGGTGTTACGTGGGAGTCATAATGCGCAAAATGCCCTTATGGCATTAGCAACATTGCAGGCTTTAAAAATAACTGATCCTTCTGTGAACAAGCATTTGGCAAGTTATAAAGGGTTGGATCATCGTATGCAGCAGGTGCGTAAAATGGGGGCGGTTTTGTTTATCAATGACAGCAAGGCTACTAATGCAGATGCAACAGCTCCTGCGCTTTCCACCTTTAATGATATTTTTTGGATTGTTGGGGGACAGGCAAAAAAGGGAGGAATAGAGTCTCTTAGAGAATTTTTTCCTAAAATTCGTAAAGCCTATTTAATTGGGAGCGCGGCGGAAGAATTTGCTCGCACTATTGGATCTGCTTTTCCCTTTTCTATGAGCTTAACTTTGAAAAATGCGGTGTGTGAAGCAGCTGTTGACGCAATGGATTTTCAGGCAAAAGAGGTGACGGTTCTTTTGTCACCTGCTTGTGCAAGTTATGACCAATTTAAAAATTATGAAATGCGAGGCGAAGCATTTGTCTCTTTTGTGATGCAGTTACAATAAAAAAGCATCAGTTATAAAAAAATATTTTTGCGTTAAGACTCCAGAATCTTTTTTTGTGTAATTTAGTTTTTAAAGTGTTTGTTAAACAGGCTGGGGAACCATATCACTTTGAGATAATTTATAAAATGGATAAGGTGGATACCATGGTGACGCGTGCAGATAGAGATCCAATTGCTAATTGGTGGTGGACGATTGATCGCTCTATCTTTGCAGCTTGTTTAATTTTAATGGGAATTGGCATTATGCTGTCTTTTGCTGCCAGCCCTATTATTGCAAAAAAAATCGGAATTGCTGATAGTTTTTATTTTGTTCGGTGGCATATCATTTTTAGCATTTCAGCATTTTTTACGATGGTTACCATTTCCTTTTTTTCGCTTTCTAATATTCGTCGTTTATGTGCTCTTTTGCTCATTGTAACGCTTGCTCTTATGGTTGCAACCTTATTTTGGGGTCCAGAATTAAAGGGAGCACGGAGGTGGATTCTACTATTTGGTTTTTCTGTACAGGCGTCAGAGTTTATGAAGCCAGCTTTTGTGGTTATGTCCGCTTGGCTTTTTTCGGAACAGATACGCAAGAGGGGCATTCTGGGTTATACGTTAGCGATTCTACTTTATGCCATTTGTTGTGTGCTTCTGGTTTTGCAGCCTGATATTGGACAAACAGTTTTAATAAGTGCAACATGGGGGGGGCTGTTTTTTATTGCTGGTGTCCCTCTTACTATTATTTTTCTCTTTCTCATTTTAGGCGTTGTAGGAATTATTTTAGCTTATTTTTTTCTGCATCATGTGCGCGAGCGGATCAATGGTTTTTTGACAGGTGAAGGAGATACTTTTCAAGTGGATGTGGGACGTGAGGCTATTTTGAATGGTGGTTGGTTTGGGCAAGGTCCTGGGGAGGGCACAGTAAAACGTATCATTCCTGATAGCCATACAGATTTTGTATTTTCCGTTGCTGCTGAAGAATATGGTATTATTCTTTGTTTATTAATTATGATGCTGTTTGGCTTTATCGTTATGCGTTCATTGTATATAGCCATGAATACACGTGATTCCTTTATACGTCTTGGTATTACTGGCATAGCAATGATGATTGGCTTTCAATCAGCTATTAATATGGCCGTTAATCTTCACTTAATTCCTCCAAAAGGTATGACATTGCCTTTTATTTCTTATGGTGGTTCTTCGATGGTGGCGATTGCGTTTTCAATGGGCATTTTGCTTAGTTTAACACGTCGTTGGCCAGAAGCGCGCCTTTCAGCTTTTTCTTCCTCTTCTGTCTTGGATACCCCTTATGAATGATAAAAAAGTTATTATTTTGGTGGCTGGTGGTACAGGTGGACATCTTTTTCCTGCTGAAGCCCTTTCTGTTGAATTAAGGCAGCGTGGATATGATGTTCATTTAATAACAGATGAAAGAGCACGCTCTTTTGTTCGGTGTTTTGATGAAGAGCATATTCATATCGTTTCATCGGCAACATTTACACGACGCCATCCTTTTGCTCTGATAAAGACGTTTTGGTCTTTGCTAAGGGGTATGGGGCAATCGTTGGCGTTGTTTTATAAATTACGTCCTGTTCTTGTTGGAGGATTTGGGGGGTATCCGAGCTTTCCTCCTCTTTTTATTGCGGCTTTAACGAGGCGTGTGACATTTATTCATGAACAAAATGCTGTTATGGGGCGTGCCAATCGGATGTTGGCAATTTTTGTGCGTGCAATCGCTGGTGGTTTGTTGTCACCAAATGGCGCTTATGCTCATAAAATACTTTTGACGGGGAATCCTGTCCGTGAGGCTGTGTTGAAGGCGGCCAAAATTCCTTATCATTCTTCAGAGGGAGAAAAGCCATTTAATTTTTTGATTTTTGGAGGTAGCCAAGGGGCTTCTGCTTTTTCACATATTGTTCCAGAAGCTATTGCTTTATTTGATGATAAGAACCGTAAACGTTTACGAATTGTACAGCAAGTCCGCGGTGAAGCAGGAAGGTTGATCAAAATCTATCGTGATATGGGGGTACAAGCAGAAGTTGCTCCTTTCTTTGATGATATGGCTGAACGTATGGCACATGCTCATTTTATTTTGTCGCGCGCTGGGGCTTCGTCCGTTTGTGAGATAGCGGTGATTGGTAGACCTGCTCTGCTTGTTCCCTATCCCCATGCTTTAGATCATGATCAGGCTGCCAATGCAGCTTTGCTTGCTCGTGTGGGGGGAGCGCAAATTATATCAGAAAAAGATTTAAATGCACAAAAGCTTTCTTCTCTTTTAATGCACGCTTGTTGTGCGCCCCATTTATTGGAAAAACAAGCGCTTGCTGCAAAAAAAGTTGGACAACCTCATGCAACCCGTCGCCTTGCTGATATGGCTGAATCCTTAATTGCAGGGCGATTGTTGTCAGATATAAAAGAGGAGCTTTTTAATGAAAATGCCACTTGATATAGGCGTTATCCATTTTATCGGAATCGGGGGGATCGGTATGAGTGGAATTGCGGAGGTTTTTTATAATCTTGGCTATAAAGTTCAAGGGTCAGATCAAGTTGAAAGTGCAAATGTTGAACGTTTGCGGAAAAAAGGAATTAACGTTCATATAGGTCATTGTGCTGAAAACTTAGGGAATGCAGAGGTTGTTGTTTTTTCTACTGCCGTTAAAAAAACAAATCCTGAGTATATTGCTGCAAAGGAAAGACATTTGCCGCTTGTCAGACGTGCAGAAATGCTGGCGGAGCTGATGCGGTTTCGGCGTGCAATTGCGGTGGGTGGTACACATGGTAAAACAACAACCACATCAATGGTCGCAGCCCTTCTTGATGCTGGTCATTTTGATCCAGTGGTGATTAATGGCGGTATTATTAATGCTTATGGTACGAATTCTCGTACAGGAGATGGCGATTGGATGATTGTTGAAGCTGATGAAAGTGATGGTACATTTTTAAAGCTGCCTGCTGATATTGCTGTTATTACTAATATTGACGCTGAGCATTTGGATCATTATGGAAGTTTTGATGCTGTGCGTGAGGCTTTTCGGCAATTCATAGAAAATGTTCCTTTTTATGGTTTTGCTGTTTTGTGTCTTGATCATCCAGAGGTTCAGTCATTGGCGGGCCGTATTGATGATCGTTGGGTGATCACTTATGGTGCAAATCCACAAGCGGATGTTCGTTTTCTTAATCTTTCGATGGATGGTCAAAAAACGCATTTTGATGTTCTTGTTCGCTCACGCAAAACAGGAAGAAAGATTGAGTTGAAAAATTTGCTTTTGCCCATGGCAGGGCAGCATAATGTTGCCAATGCAACGGCGGCGATTGCTATTGCACATGAACTTGGTATTTCAAATGAAGCTATAAAAAGGGGCTTAGCAGAATTTGGCGGAGTAAAACGGCGTTTTACGCGAACAGGAAGTTGGCGTGGCATTGAAATATTTGATGATTATGGACATCATCCTGTTGAAATAAAGGCAGTTTTGCGTGCTGCACGTGAGAGTGCAAAAGGGCGTGTTATTGCGATTGCACAACCCCATCGGTATTCGCGTTTGTATCATTTATTTGATGATTTTGCTGCTTGTTTTAATGATGCAGATACAGTGTTGATTACGCCCGTTTATGCGGCTGGTGAAGAGCCTATTGTAGGATTTGGTTCTCAAGAATTGGTAGAGCATATTAAAATGGCGGGTCATCGTGATGTGCGCTTGATACATGGTTTGGAAGATGTTGTGTCTCTTGTCTCAAAATTTGCTCAGGCAGAGGATTATGTTGTTTTTCTTGGTGCTGGCAATATCACACAATGGGCTTGTGCGTTGCCTCATCAGTTAGCGGTATTGGATGGTCATGATAAATTTTCAGCACATTGATGGTGAGGCGCTATTGGCGCAATTGCAACCACTGTTGGGTGGCGTGAGAGGAAAGCTTACACCTAATGTTGAGATGCGTAAGGTAACGTGGTTTCGCACGGGCGGGTTGGCAGAGCTTTTTTATCAGCCTGTTGATGAAGAAGATTTGGCTCTCTTTCTTCAAAATTTGCCTGAATTTGTTCCTGTAACAATTGTCGGTATTGGTTCTAATCTTCTGGTGCGTGATGGGGGGGTTCCTGGTGTTGTGATTCGTCTTTCGCCAAAAAAATTTGGGCAAGTGAAACAAGTTTCTCCAAAAGGCTTTTTAGTTGGTGCTGGTACGGCGGATAAACATTTAGCTGCTGCCGCTTTAGAAGCTGAGATTGCAGGTTTTCATTTTTATCATGGTATTCCTGGAGGTCTTGGGGGAGCTCTCAAAATGAATGCGGGTGCGAATGGTGTTGAAACCGCAGCGCGTGTTGTCGAGGTCTATGCGCTGGATCGTAAAGGGCAACGTCATATCTTGAGTGTGAAAGATATGCATTATTCCTATCGCCATTGTGATATTCCTAAAGATTTTATTTTTACGGCTGCTTTATTAGAAGGAAAACTCGGCAATAAAGATGATATTCGTGCTGCTATGGATGAAGTTGCCCTCCACAGAGAAACAGTGCAACCTATTCGCGAAAAAACAGGGGGATCAACTTTCAAAAATCCTGAGAATACATCCGCGTGGCGCGTGATTGATGAAGCAGGGTGTCGTGGTTTACAGATTGGTGGCGCTCAAATGAGTGAAATGCACTGTAATTTTATGATTAATACAGGGCAAGCAACAGGATATGATCTTGAAGCATTGGGAGAAACAGTGCGTGCGCGTGTTTTTGCAAATTCAGCCCACCTTTTACAATGGGAAATAGAGCGTATTGGTCAATTTGAGCGTGGTCGAAGTGTTTCTCCTTTTGATCCATTTCATTGATTTATTGTTCACTAAAAAGTGAAAATAAAAAATTGAGTCATTTCAAAGAGATAATAAAAAATTTCTATTAAGAATCAATAAATTAACAAAGAATCTCTTGCATCAGGCTTTTGAGTCTGATTCATTATGCAAAATGCTAGGTTATTGATTCGCAAGGATAAACTTTGTTTTTCCTGTATGTAGTGCTGATGTATTCTATATAGGCTACATATAGTATGCGAAAGAGGGTGATTTATTATGAAAGATAAACATATAGCTGTGTTAATGGGAGGTTTTTCTTCTGAACGGTCTATAAGTTTATCTTCAGGGGCGGCGTGTGCTGATGTTTTAGAGGTGCAGGGGTATCGCGTGAGCCGCGTGGATGTTGATGCTCATATTGCTTCTGTTCTTGAACAGTTGCAGCCCGATATTGCCTTCAATGCATTGCATGGTCCATTTGGTGAAGATGGTCGGATTCAGGGGATTCTTGAATATTTAAAAATTCCTTATACTCATTCTGGCGTGATGGCATCTGCTTTGGCAATGGATAAGGGACGTGCAAAAATTATCGTTGCAAATGTTGGGGTTTGTGTTGCTCCTTCTCGTATCATGAGCCGCTTTGCTTTGGGCCGAACGCATCCCATGGAGCCTCCTTATGTAATTAAACCTGTGTGTGAAGGATCAAGTTTTGGTGTTGTCATTGTTCAAGGAAATGAAGCTGCACCGCCGCATAATATTGGGGGAGCTGAGTGGGGGTATGCCGATGAGGTGATGATTGAAAAATATATTCCTGGTCGTGAATTGACTTGTGCTGTTTTGGGGAATGAAGTGCTGGATGTGTGTGAAATTCTTCCCGATAAACACTTTCCATTCTACGATTATGACTCAAAATATAAAACGGGTGGTTCTCTTCACATTTGTCCTGCACAACTTTCACTAAATATTTACCAAAGTGTGCAAAGAATGTCTTTAGCAGCCCATCAGGCGATAGGGTGTCGAGGTGTTAGCCGTTCTGATTTTCGTTTTGATGAAAAAACGGGAGAATTGGTTTGGCTTGAAATTAATACGCAACCAGGTATGACCTCGACGTCTCTTCTTCCTGATATTGCAAAAGCGAGCGGCCGTACTTACGGCGATATTGTTCAATGGATGGTGGAGGACGCATCATGTATGCGTTGAATGTTAATAAAACAAATGTTCCGATGAAGGTGCTTTCAGTGCCGGCTTTGCCACGTCTTTATCGTCGTTTTCTTCGGTTTATGTTTGAGTTTGTTTTTGTCAATATTCATATTCCACGCCATTTCGGCTCTTTTGCTGTTGTGTGGTTTTTCTTTGTTACGGCTTTTTATGGACTTTCATCAAGTGGTCAGATGGCTGTGATCGTAAATACGATCATATTGGATAGTAGTTTTGTGGTCACTCATGTCGATATAAGCGGTAATAAGCGCTTGGCAAAGCAGGATATTTTTAAAATTTTAAAACTTGATGTTGCGCCTTCTATATTCACTTTTGATGTTGAAAGAGCGCGTTCTCTGTTGGAAAAACAGGCTTGGGTGCAATCGGCTAATGTTCAGAAAATTTATCCCAATAGAATGCGCATTTCCATCGTGGAGCGTGAACCCTATGCCATTTGGCAACATGATGGCATAATGGATATTGTTGATAATACAGGTCGTGTCATTGTGCCTTTTAAAGGAGAAATTGTTCGGGATTTACCTCTTGTGGTTGGGCAGGGTGCACAAAATGCTGCTAAAGTGTTTATTCAAGCGCTGTCAGTCTATCCGGAAGTATATGATCGTATTCGTGCTTTTGTGCGGGTAGGTGATAGACGTTGGGATCTTGTTTTGAATAATGGAATGCGCGTTATGTTGCCTGAAAATGGTGCTCTTGAAAGGCTTTCTTCTCTTTTTTCGTCCGGTATAATGCAAGATCTTTTATCTCGCGATATTCTCAGTGTTGATTTACGTCTTGCTGATCGAATTACTGTTTCTTTATCAGATGAAACGTTGGAGCGTTATCATGCTACTGTAGCAGAAGAAGAACGTATTTTAAAAGCGCGAAAGGCAGGAAGCCTATGATGCTACTCAGATCACATCATTTGAAGGGGCGTAAAACACGTTTTTTAACGGTACTTGATGTCGGTTCAAGTAAGATTGTTTGTCTTATTGCTTGTTTGCGTCCTTTGAAGCATGCGCACTATTTACATGGTCGTACACATTCTACGGAAATTCTAGGCTTTGGAGTGCAGCGTTCACGTGGTATTAAATCTGGTGTTGTCATGGATATGTTTGCAGCAGAACAATCAATAAGATTGGCTGTTGATGCGGCAGAAAAAATGGCGGGTTTGGTGGTGGATTCAGTGATTGTGAATTTTTCCTCAAGTCGATTACAAAGTGCTTTGATTAATGGAAAGGTTCATTTGAATGGTCGTGAAGTCACCAAGCGTGATATGCGTATGGCCTTTTCAGATGTTTCGCGTAAAGCCTTTGATGCTGAACGTCATGTTATGCACTCAGTTCCAGTTTCGTATGTATTGGATGGAGATAAAGGAATTTTTGATCCTATTGGCATGGCAGGGGAAACATTTGGTGTCGACGTGCATGTGGTAACAGCAGAAACAGCCTCTTTGCGTAATTTGGAAACTTGTATTAATCGTGCACATTTGAGTGTTGAAGCAATGGTTGCTACTCCCTTTGCAAGTGGTCTTGCTGTCTTGATGAATGATGAGGCGCGTTTAGGGGCTGCATGTATTGATTTTGGTGGTGGAACAACAACATTTTCAGTGTTTTTTGAGGGGAAATTTATTCATGCAGATGCTTTTGCTGTTGGGGGGCATCATGTCACTCTTGATGTTGCGCGCGGATTTTCTATGTCTTTAACAGAGGCGGAACGTTTAAAAGTTGTTTATGGTTCAGCACTTTTAACAAGTGCTGATGAGCGGCAAATGATTAATGTAGCAGAAATTGGGAGTGAACAGCGTGGAACTCAATATCCTCGCGCGGTTCTTGGGCGTATCATTCGTGCGCGTGTTGAAGAAATTTTAGAAATGGTCCGTGATTGTTTAAATCGTTCTGGTTTTGGTCACATCATTGGTAAACGTGTTATTTTGACTGGGGGAGCAAGCCAGTTAACAGGATTGCCAGAAATGGCACGTACTATATTAGGAAGAAATGTTCGTATCGGGCGGCCTTTAGGTATTTCGAGGCTTCCTTCTCTTGCAAAAGGGGCGGCGTTTACATCTGCTGTTGGGTTGTTAATTTATCCGCAATTGGTGGGTTTTGAAGAAAAAACAATGCAGGCGGCAGGAAATCATTTATCGATGGGCACGCGTGGATATTTTCAGCGTGTTGGTCAGTGGTTGCGTGAGAGTTTTTAGTTAAGTCTAGTTGGATAAATTTCATCGCTTTGGCTTGCGGTGTCTTATGAGAAGGAAAAGAAAATGACGATTAATCTGCATCGGCCAGATATCGCGGAATTGAAGCCACGCATTACCGTTTTTGGTGTTGGAGGTGGTGGCGGGAATGCCGTGAATAATATGATAAATGCTGGTCTTCAGGGAGTTGACTTTGTTGTTGCAAATACGGATGCACAGGCTTTGGCTATGTCAAAGGCTGAACGTGTTATCCAACTTGGGGCAGCTGTGACAGAAGGTTTGGGTGCTGGGGCTTTGCCTGAAGTTGGACAAGCGGCGGCGGAGGAATGTATTGATGAAATTATTGATCATCTTGCAGACTCTCATATGGTTTTCATTACTGCTGGTATGGGAGGAGGAACTGGAACAGGGGCTGCTCCCGTTGTTGCTCGCGCAGCGCGTGAAAAAGGTATTTTGACTGTTGGTGTTGTGACAAAGCCGTTTCAGTTTGAAGGCGCACGTCGTATGAAAACGGCAGAGGCAGGTATTGAAGAATTACAAAAGTCTGTCGATACATTGATTGTTATTCCCAATCAAAATCTTTTCCGTATTGCAAATGATAAGACAACGTTTGCTGATGCTTTTGCTATGGCTGACCAAGTGCTTTATTCTGGTGTTGCTTCCATTACGGATTTGATGATTAAAGAGGGTTTGATTAACCTTGATTTTGCTGATGTTCGTTCTGTTATGCACGAAATGGGTCGAGCCATGATGGGAACGGGTGAGGCATCTGGTGATGGGCGTGCTTTGGCTGCGGCTGAAGCTGCTATTGCAAATCCATTGTTGGATGATACCTCTATGCGTGGGGCGCGTGGTTTATTGATTTCTATTACGGGTGGTCGTGATATGACTCTCTTTGAGGTTGATGAAGCTGCTAATCGTATTCGTGAAGAAGTAGATGCTGATGCGAATGTGATCTTTGGCGCTATTGATGATGAGTCATTGGAAGGTGTTATTCGTGTTTCTGTGGTTGCCACCGGTATTGATCGTGAAGTTAGTGATGTGGTTCAGTCCTCTCATCCTCAGATTCAAAGGCCTGCTTCTTCAATACGCAAGAGCGATCCTGGAACGTCACACAGTTCTTTTCATGTTCAATCATCGCCTCTGCGTTCTGAGTCAATGGTAGAAGTGATCGAATCACTTGAAATAGAGAAGGGTAAATCAACCGGAGAACAGTTCCGTCCCAAAAGTCAAATTTTTGCACAACCTGCAGAAGCAATGACGACACGAAGTGCCACGAATGCTGTTGCGTATGGTTCAAATGCTGTTCAGGAACAGAGATCCAATGTGCCTCGTATGCAAGTAAGCCGTGGTTCTCAACAGGCGATGACGGCTCCTGTGAGTATGGAGGCAACAGCGCATGTTCTTGATGAGATGACAGGGCTTGTGAAGCAAAAAGAAAAGCCAGTGCAACCAAAACAAATGCAACAAATGCAAGCGCGCGCTCCAATGCGTATGCCTGAGTTAAAGGATTTTCCACCTGTTGCTCATGGACAAAGTCAAAGAACATTTGTGACTGATCAAGGTCCTCGTAATCTTTGGCAGCGTTTGAAACAGAGCTTGACACATCGTGAAGAAGCTGAGCCAGAAGCGAGGCTGGAGCCTGCTGTTAGATCGTCTCAGCAGAAAGATTCTCATGTTTACAATAAAAATTCTCAGACGCTTTCTCAAGATGCTTCTGTTTATGTTCCACGTCGTTCTGGTGAGCTGCATCCTCAGGTACCACAAGATCAGCGTACTTTTATAAGTGAAGAAGATCAGTTGGAAATACCAGCATTTTTACGTCGTCAGGCAAATTAATTGATGAAAAATGAGGTAAAGTAAGAAATTTTATTATTTCTTTAATGCTCAGTCAAAAATTATACAGTAAAATATATTACTGTTTTTTGGATAAAATACTTTGTTTTAAAAAGACCGCTTACAATAAGCGGTTTTTTTTTATTATTTACTATGAATATTTTTTATAGTTTTATAAATTTTGTTAAAAGATGTACAAGCAATTTAATAAAATGATATGATGAATTTAGTACCAAAATATCAGTCTACTCTTAAAAAAGCAGTAACATTTAAGGGGATTGGCGTTCATAGTGGCTGTTTATCAGTGGTAAAGGTTTGTCCAGCGGATGTTGGGTGTGGTATTGTTTTTAAGCGTTGTGGATTAGACGGAACAGAGAAAGTATTTCAAGCCCATGCATCGCAAACAGGAAAAACTGAATTATCAACAGTACTTGGAGATGGAGATGTAAGGGTTGAAACAATTGAACATTTGATGGCGGCAATTGCTGCTTATAATTTGGATAATCTTGTTATTGAAGTATCACATAATGAGATTCCTATTTTGGATGGTTCAGCGTGGCTATATTGCCAAGCTTTTGAAGATGTTGGTATTGTAAAGCAAAATGCGTTGCGTTCTTATTTCATTATAAAAAAGCCGGTGCGGGTTGAAGGAGCTCATGGTGTTGCAGAGCTTTTGCCATTCGATGGACGTCGTTTTGATATAACGATCTCTTTTCCTTCTTCTGCTATTGGTAAGCAACATTTCAGTTTTGATCTTACCACTCGAGGGTTTAGGGATGATTTGTCACGTGCGCGCACTTTTGGTTTTATCAAAGACGTGGAAGAATTAAGGCTTTCTGGAAAGGCGAGAGGCGCTTCTTTGGAAAATTCTCTTGTTATCGACCTTAATGATAAAATTTTAAATCCCGATGGTCCTTATTGGGAGAATGAATGTGTTCGGCACAAGATGCTTGATGCGATTGGTGATGCTGCTTTGCTTGGGGCACCTTTTATTGGATTATTTCGTTCTTATTGTAGTGGGCATAGAATTAATGCGCAATTGGTGAAGGCTGTTTTGGCAGACGAATCATATTATGAAAAAAGCTTTTTAGAGAAAAAGTAAAAAAATTGGCAAGATTTTTTTATCGTTTATTTGATTTTTAAGGGGATGATTGACCTAAACTGCTAAATTGGTTATGTGGATTTTAAAGTGATATGGTATAAAACCTTTGATAAATTGTTTTTGCTACAAGGTGATATTCTGTGGAGGCCGGAAAAACTATGAAAAAATCTCATGTGTGCATTGGAAATATGACATATAGAAAATCTAACATTGTACGCAAGATATTGGGGGTGGTGCTTTTGGGAAGCACCTGTATGTTAGCGGGATGCCTCTTTAAAGAGAAAAATACCCTTGATCCATCTGCTTATGTTTTGAAAATAGAGCCACCAGATGTTTTATATAATCAGGCGCTTGCTAGCCTTGAAAGTGGGCGGCTTGGGGATGCATCGAAGAAGTTTTTGAAGATTGAAAAACAGTACGCTTATACAGACTGGGGACGTAAATCTTTGGTCATGGGTGCTTTTACTAATTATCGACTCGGAAAGTATGATGATTCAATTAGTATGGCTCAACGCTATATTACTCTTTATCCAGGGTCGACTGATTCGGCTTATGCATACTATATTATTGGTCTTTCTTCTTTCCGTCGGATTCCTGATGTTACGCGTGATCAACGTGACACGAAACGTGCTATTGCTGCTATGCAGCTTCTTATAGAGCGTTATCCTAATTCTGAGTATGTCAAGGATGCTAAGGATAAAATCCGTTTTGGTCGCGAACAACTGGCTGGTAAAGAAATGCAGATTGGCCGTTATTATGAAGAGGGGCGGCGCTATCTTGCGGCAAGTAGACGGTTTCGTACCGTGGTTGAAGAGTATTCTGATACAAATCAAATTGAAGAAGCACTTTTCCGCTTGACTGAGGTTAATCTTGCTCTCGGCTTAACGTCGGAAGCACAGACGGCAGCAGCTATTTTAGGACGTAATTATCCCAAAAGTGAGTGGTATAAATTTTCTTATAATCTCTTGCAGAAGAATAAAATATCACCACGTGAGCATAAATCTTCTTGGATCTCAAATGCTTTAGGTGGTGACAAGAAGAGGGTACGTTGATTCTCTATGTTGGTGCAGCTTTCGATTCATAATATTGTTTTGATCGAAACGCTCGATATTCATTTTACAGCGGGGTTGACGGTTTTAACTGGAGAAACGGGTGCGGGGAAGTCTATTCTCCTTGATGCTTTATCACTTGCTCTAGGGGGGCGGGGTGATGCTTCGCTTGTGCGTCATGGGGCTGACCGCGGGCAGGTCACAGCTGTTTTTGATGTGTCTGTTTCACATCCTGCACGTCAACTTATTCGTGAGAATGGTCTTGATGATGAGGGTGATATTATTTTACGACGTGTGCAATCAAGTGATGGACGTAGCCGTGTTTTTATCAATGATCAGGCGTCTAGTGTTGCATTGATGCGGAGTGTTGGCCGTTTGCTGGTTGAAATCCATGGACAACATGATGATCGTGCGCTTGTTGATGTTGCTACACATCGCCAATTATTAGATGCCTTTGGTGGTCTTGAAAATGAAGTGGAAAATTTGCGTCAGTGTTATCACACATGGCGTGAATTTGAGGAGCGTTTGCAACGGCAGCGTCTTAAAGTAGAGAGTGCTGTACGGGAGGTTGATTATCTTCGTGCGTGTGTAGAAGAGCTTGAAAAGCTTGATTTTAAAGTTGGTGAAGAGGAAGCTCTTTCTCTTCGTCGTGCTGATATGCTTAAATTAGAAAAAATAGCGACAGATATTAAAGAAGCGGATGATCTTTTAACGGGTCAAAAATCACCAATCCCAGTGCTTTCTAATTTGGTGAGGCGTTTGGAGCGGAAAATTCCTGAGGCGCAAGAACTTATTGCACCAGTGGTGAAATCTATTGATGAGGCATTGCATGCACTTGCAACAGCACAAGAAGGTATTGAGACGGCAATACGAGCATTAGATTTTGAACCTGATGAATTGGAACGGATAGAAGAGCGTCTTTTTTCTCTTCGGGGTTTTGCTCGTAAATATCAAGTTTCTGCGGATGAATTGATTCAGTTACGCGATAAAATGGACGCAGAACTCGCTGATTTTGAAGAGGCTCAGACTATATTGACATGTTTTGAAGATGAGGCAGAGCAGGCAAAGAAAAATTATGATACATTGGCGCAAGCCTTAACAATAAAGCGTCGGGAGACAGCAAAGCATTTATCTGAAAGTGTTATGGCTGAGTTGCCGGCATTGAAATTAGAGAGGGCTGAATTTATTGTTGAAATGCAAAGTGATATGGAAAAGCGGAGTGCAGAGGGATGTGATCGTATTGAATATTGGGTGCGAACAAATCCTGGAACACGTGCTGGGCCGATGCTTAGTGTGGCTTCTGGCGGTGAATTATCTCGTTTTTTGCTGGCATTAAAAGTTGTTTTATCTGATCGAGGATCAGCACCGACGCTGATTTTTGATGAAATTGATACAGGCGTTGGGGGGGCTGTTGCAGCGGCTATTGGGCATCGGTTGCAACGCTTATCAGAACATGTCCAAGTTTTTGCTATTACGCATGCTCCACAGGTTGCATCGAAAGCGCATGGTCATTTTCTTATTTCAAAAATTGAGAGTCATGATAAAGGACGCTTTGTTACTGCGATTCATAAAATGAAAGAACATGAGCGTGCAGAAGAAATTGCCCGTATGTTGGCTGGAGAACAGATTACTGAAGAAGCGCGTGCAGCGGCTCAAAAGCTTCTAGCATAAAGGTAATTAGTCAGCGATAAAAATACTAGAAAGCTTATATTTATTGAGATTCACTTGATGAGGAGGCGTGGGAGGCCCTTGTGGCAGCGCTTGTAATGTGGAATAGATTTTATGAACAAAGATGCATATAAAAATCTCACAGCTGTTGAAGCAGAACGTGAATTAGAGTGGTTGGCAAAAGAGATTGCACGTCATGATGTGCTTTATAATCGTGATGATCAGCCTGAAATTTCTGATGCAGAATATGATGCTTTACGTCGTCGTAATGCAGAAATTGAAGCTCTTTTTCCAGAGCTTATACGTATTGATTCTCCTTCACATAAAATTGGAGCACCAATTTCTGAAAAATTTGAAAAATCTGTTCATGCACAGCCTATGCTTTCACTTGATAATGCGTTTAGCTCTGAAGATGTTACTGAATTTGTTGAGCGTATTCGTCGTTTTTTACGGCTTCCAGAAACACAAGTGTTGGAAATAACAGCGGAGCCAAAAATTGATGGTTTATCTTTGTCTTTACGCTACGAAAAGGGGCGGCTTGTGCGTGCGGCAACGCGTGGGGATGGAACTGTCGGTGAAAATGTGACGGCAAATGCCCGAACAATTGCTGATATCCCACAAGTTTTGCAAGGTGATTTTCCTGATATCATTGAGGTGCGTGGTGAAGTTTATATGGGGCGGGAAGATTTCCAAGCGCTGAATATCAGCCAACAAGAGAAGGGCAAGTTAACCTTTGCCAATCCTCGAAATGCGGCGGCTGGTTCACTCCGTCAGCTTGATTCACGGATAACCGCTAGCAGAAAACTTCAATTTTTTGCTTATGCTTGTGGTGAGGTGAGTGAAATATTGGCAGAAAGTCAAATGGAGATGATGAAAAAGCTAAAAGAATATGGCTTTTTTATCAATCCATTAACAAAAGTCTTTAAGACAGTAAAAGAAATTATTTCGTATTATCACGATATCGAAGAATGCCGTCATTCTTTAAGCTATGATATTGATGGTATTGTTTATAAGGTTAATGATTTGATGCTCCAAAAGCGTTTGGGGTTTGTTTCTCGTTCGCCGCGTTGGGCTATCGCCCATAAATTTCCAGCAGAAAAAGCGATAGCGCTTTTGGAAGATATTGACATTCAAGTTGGTCGCACGGGAGCTTTGACACCTGTTGCACGTCTTACGCCTATTACTGTTGGTGGAGTGGTGGTGACCAATGCTAGTTTGCATAATGAGGATTATATTAAGGGAATTGGTCATAAAGGAGAGCCCATTCGTGAAGGACGTGATATCCGTGTAGGTGATAGCGTGATTGTACAACGTGCTGGTGATGTGATCCCTCAAGTTATTGATGTTATCATTGAAAAACGCCCGAAAGATGCTGCTGTTTTTATTTTTCCTCATTTGTGTCCAGCTTGTGGGAGTCATGCTGTTCGTGAAGTGGGAGAAGCCGTGCGTCGCTGTACAGGGGGGCTTATTTGTCCTGCACAAGCAATTGAACGTATTCGTCATTTTGTTTCACGCAATGCTTTTGATATTGAAGGCTTGGGTAAAAAACAGGTAGAGTTTTTTTTCCATGTTCAAGATGAGGCGCTTTGTATTCATACACCAGCCGATATTTTTACTTTACAACGGCGCCAAGAAAAGTCTTTGATACGTTTGGAAAATATGGAAGGTTTTGGTACTGTTTCAGTGCGGAAATTGTATGATGCCATTAATGCGCGCCGAGAAATTCCTTTGAGCCGTTTTTTGTTTGCATTGGGGATTCGTCATGTTGGCGAAGTGAATGCACGCCGCCTTGCACGTGCTTATAAAAATTATACAGCTTTTGAGACTGCGGCTATGGAAGCATTTATGCCATGTGATAAGGAAAATGAAGAAGGAAATGAGGCTTGGATAGAGCTTACCAATATCGAAGGAATTGGACCACAGGTAGGGAGCGCAATTGTTGATTTTTATCAAGAAGAGCATAACCGTGAGATTTTATCTGTTTTGCTTGAAGAAGTAACTCCTCTTGATGAGGAGCCTATCATAGCAGATTCTTCACCAATAGCGGAGAAGATCATTGTTTTTACAGGAACTTTGGCGCATATGTCACGTGATGAAGCAAAAGCATTGGCAGAGCGATTGGGGGCTAAAACATCTGGTTCACTTTCTAAAAAAACAGATCTTCTTGTTGCAGGACCTGGAGCGGGCTCCAAATTGGCTAAAGCTGAGGAATTAGGTGTTGAGGTTATCGATGAAGAGGCTTGGCTACAGCTGATTGAGAAACATAATGTTTAGAGGATGTTTTCTAGAAGATCGTATGCTGTTTGTATGATTATCTCTCTTACATTTTTTGGGGGATGAAATCAAAAAGAGGGATAATAGTGGCTGTTTTTTGCAAAAACAGAGCGCCATATATTTTAATATTTATTACGTTATTTAAAATAATTAACGTTGAGCTTAAATATTAAACTTAAACTATTATGATGAAGAATATACAAGGTTATTATTAGTAAAATTTATAAACTATCATTGTGAAGCAAGGTAAAAATTGTAAATAAATATGTATAATTTAATCCAAAATGCCGTAATAAACCAATTATAATGACGTAATAGAAATATAACGCGGAAAATTACAAAATATAACGAAAGTTTCCATATAAAGGAAATAGGGATATAATAATGTCTAGATGGAGATCGCCAAGATAAGTATTACCACGTATAGGTGTATCTCATCTTGCTTCACCTAGGTTAGCGTTTACCATACCAGCAAAAAACTTGAAGTATCTTGTAGAAATATTTTTCATATTTCCTGACGCAGATAAATATTTTTCCCTTAAAAAGAGAAAATCCTGTGTTTTGTAGAAAGAGTAAAAGTTATAGGTTGCTTCATTTAAAGGGGCATTGTTGCTTCTTTTGCCCATTTTTTATCTTCTTCATTTAAGTAAGGTGCATTCATCTGATAAACGCGCGCATGGTAATCATTGAGCCATTGTCGTTCTTCTTGTGTCAAAAGCTCTGGAAGGATTAACCGTCGATCAATGGGGCAATGTGTGAGTGTTTCGAATGAGAGCATTTCTATATCTCCGCCATCAATTTTTTGTGCTGGTTTCACAATCATCAAATTTTCAAGACGGATACCAAAAGCGCCTTCGCGGTAATAGCCTGGCTCGTTTGAAAGAATCATACCGGAGATGAGTTCTTGGCACCCTTTGCGAGAAATATTTTGCGGTCCTTCATGGACAGAAAGATAAGATCCAACACCATGACCGGTGCCATGGGCATAATCAAAACCAGCTTTCCACAATGCAATGCGTGCAAGAGCATCAAGGTCTTGCCCTCGTGTGCCTTTTGGAAATCTGATAGTTGAAAGAGCAATCATGCCTTTGAGGACAAGCGTAAAACAGCGTTTTTCTTCTTCTCCAATATTCCCAATTGCTACGGTGCGTGTGACATCAGTCGTGCCATCACGATATTGTCCACCTGAATCAACGAGGTAAAGTTCACCGGCTTTGAGTTGTTTATTTGTTTGCGTTGTTACACGATAATGAATAATGGCACCATTTTCTCCTGCTGCTGAAATTGTATCAAAAGAAAGATCTTTAAGTTTTTCTCCCATTTCTTTTGCTGTATTTATGCGAAATTCTTCTAATTTTTGAGCAGCAGAAATTTCACTTATTGACCCTGGTATTTGTTTATCTAACCAAGAAAAAAAACGGGTTAGGGCAACACCATCGCGTAGATGCGCTTTGCGTGCGCCATTGAGTTCTGTGTCATTTTTAATGGCACGTGGTAGAGCAGCAGGATCGGTAAGTGTGATAAAAAAGCTATTTTTTTCTTCAATAACAGTTCGTAATTTTTCGCATGTTAGCTGTGGATCTAAGGCAAACACTGTCCCTTTTTGAACATACTCTTTGATCTTGGGAATAAGCTGTTCTGGTTCATATAATTTTGCATAACGTTCTAGATATTGTTTCTGTTCTACACCAAGTTTTTTGCTGTCAATGAATAAAGCTGGTGTTTCGTTAAGTGGAATGAGAGCAAAACAAAGGGAAAAAGGCGTGTTGGAAACATCATTGCCCCGTATATTGAATGTCCATGCAATGGAAGAGGGGTCTGTAAAAATAAAAGCATTTGCATGAGTTTGCTGTATATCTTTGTAAATCAAAGCGAGTTTTTCATCTGTATCGCACCCAGCATATTTGAGAGGGTGAATTGATAAGGCAGATTGTGGTAATTTTGGTTGATTATGCCAGAGCAAATCAATGGGATTATGTTGAACTTCTACAAGTTTTCCACCTGCTTTCATTTCTAATGCATTTCTCAATGCATTAGTGGCAGCAATCGTGTGGAGCCATGGATCAAAGCCAATAGAAAGTTTTTGACCATTTTTTTCAAGCCATTGTGAGGGAGGACAAGTTATGAGATCTTCATAATTAAAAATATCAGGATCAGTTTGTTGGCAAACTTGGAGCTTATATCGCCCATCTGTAAATATGATGGCTTTGTTTTTTAAAATCAGTGCAATCCCAGCTGATCCAGTAAAGCCGGTTAACCAGCTAAGGCGTTGAGCATGAGGAGGGACGTACTCTCCTTGATGCTCATCACACCGCGGAACAAGAAAACCATCGAGTCCAAGGTGATCGAGTTCTTTACGAAGGCAAGAAATGCGTTCTGCTGCATAAGCAGGATTTGTTGTCGCCTCAAAAGATTGATACATAACGACGTCCTTTTCTTTTATTTTATTTCAGATGTATCGTAACCCATCCTTGCCGGTGGTATGTTTCGATATGCTTCATTCCTTGTTTTATATAAGTCTCCAAAACATGGGCATGTTGTTCTTCAAGAATTCCAGAGAGTATAAGTGATCCCCCTTTTTGAAGTGCCTTTACCACTTCTTGCGCAAGTTCAATAAGCGGATTAGCAAGGATATTGGCAACGATGAGATCAAAAGGGGTTCGTGATGCAATTGCATCATGGGCAAAATCTGTTGCTGTAATAGCTGTAATATATTCCTTGACACCATTGAATTCGATATTGTGTTGTGCAACTTGAACAGCAATTGGGTCAATATCGGATGCAAGCACAGTAATTGGTTTGAGCATTGCTATGCCAATGGCTAGTACACCGCTCCCAGTACCAAGATCAAGGGCATTTTTTGGATTTTCGTGTTTCATGACTTTGGCAATCATTTCTAAACAACCGGCTGTTGTTCCATGATGTCCGGTGCCAAAAGCTTGATTAGCTTCAATTTCAATAGGGAGAACATTTGCTGGAATGGCGTTTCGGTTGTGACTTCCATGAAGGAAAAAAGGACCAGCTTGCACAGGTTTTAGTCCTTCTAGGCTTTTTTGTACCCAATCAATGTTGGGTAAAACTTCCATATTAATTTTATCAAAATCTATAGAGAGAACGCTTGCAAAATGTTTTAATGCGTTCTCTTGATTGTCTTGATCGACATATAGAGAAAGCTCATATACAGCATTTTGTTCATCTATCTCTGTAAGAGCAAGAGGATAACCTTCTTCGTCAAAGGCTGTTTCTATAAGGGTATAGAACCGTTCTGCTTCATTTTTAGAAGCAGTATAATAGAGGCGAATTTGTTGCGACATGCTGTTCTTTCTTTTGATCGGTTTTTTTAGTTTAAGACGAGTTTTTTTAACCGTTCAATGGCGATTTCATCTTTTAATTCGCTATCGCTTTCTTTCGTGTCATAACGGATAACGCCAGCTAATTTTCCACCTTTTTTAAGTAAAAAAATTGCTGCTGTATGGTTATATGTATAGTTTCCATCTGTTTCAGGAACTTTTTCAGCAACGATGTTGAAAGAATTGACCATTTTATGAACCTTATCAGGATCTCCACTAATGCCAACAATTTTATTGTTAAAATTACTGAGATAATCATGGAGTACTTTTGGTGTGTCACGTTCAGGATCAACAGTCACAAACCATATACCTAATTTATCAGCTTCAGGCCCAAGGGCTGTAAGCCATCGATCAAGATTCATCAGTGTGGTAGGGCAGCTTTCAGGACACATAGTGAAGCCGAAAAAAATTATTGAAGGCTTGCTTCGAACATCAGCCTCAGTAATATTTTTTCCATTAGAATCAGTGAGAGTAAAGTTATCACCTAAAGGCTTATTTGTCAGCGTATCATAAATAAAAACACCTGCAAGAAATATGATTGTCAGCCCCAAGATGCGTATTACATTTTTCATAGTTTGACTCTCTTAGATAGATCGAGAAATTGTAACATCGGCAGGTTTGTTTTGCAATGTTTGTTTCATGGTTGATTTTATTGTCTTGATTGGTATGTCTTTCCATATCTATTGATAAAACATTGGTGAAAGATGTATGAATATTGAGAAAGATCTTCGATTTCATGAAAGTGAACCTCGTATCCATACGACAGCGCGGCTGCATGGTTGTAAATTAGGGCGCTATGTGGAAATTAATGAGCGGGTGATTTTACGGGATGTAACCGTTGGAGATTTTTCTTATTTAGAGCGTAATAGTGAGGCTATTTATAGCGATATTGGGCGTTTTTGTTCTATTGCATCTCATGTACGGATGAATGCGTTGGAGCATCCTATGGAGCGCGTTTCAACGCATAAAATAACCTATCGTCCAAACGAATATTTTCGTTATATGGCATTAGATAGTGGTTTTCGTGAAAGGCGTTGTGCAAAACGTGTTATTATTGGGCATGATGTGTGGATTGGACATGGTGCGGTTATTATGCCTGGAGTGACAATTGGTCATGGCGCTATCATTGGCGCGAACGCTGTTATAACGAAAGATGTTATGCCTTATACGATTGTCGTTGGGGTGCCTGCTAAGCGATTGCGGATGCGTTTTCCCAATCATGTGATAGAATGCCTTTTAGATATGGCGTGGTGGGATTGGCCGCTTGATAAAATTCACAACGCATTGCCTGATATGCAAAATTTGCCCATTGAAGCCTTTGTTCGCAAATGGAAATGATAGTCAGAATAAAACAAAGTGGTTTCTTGAAAAAACTGATCGTGGTTTACTTGTAATTAAGCTTTGTTTACAAAATTGTCTAGTACACGCTTTTCTCCGGCTTTTTCGAACATTATTGTCAATTTATGATCGTCTATTGCTGTAATATGACCATAGCCAAATTTTATGTGAAAAATCCGATCATTGACAGAAAAATCTGATGGTGCATGAGAGATTGATTGAGAGATAACTTTCCCTTCAATATTCTTGTTTTTTTGTGCACGCTTTTGTCTTGCTGTTGCATAGTCAGTATAAAAGGAATCGTGATGTTGAAAGGAAGATTTTCCATAACCACCATAGGATGTTTCCATTTCTACAACTTCTATATGTTCTGCTGGTAATTCATCTAGAAAACGGGAGGGAAGAGCAGGTTGCCAAAGTCCATGAATTCTTCGATTCGATACAAACCATATATGCAAATGTTTTTTTGCTCTTGTTAGACCTACGTAAGCAAGGCGCCGTTCTTCTTCTAATCCTGAACGTCCACCTTCATCTAATGAGCGCTGGTGGGGAAAGAGTCCTTCTTCCCAACCTGGAAGAAAAATTGTTTCAAATTCAAGCCCTTTGGCTGAATGAAGTGTCATGATGTTGACTGCATCCATATTTTCATTATTTTCCGTTTCCATAACGAGTGCAACATGTTCCAAAAAACTTTGAAGATTTTCAAATTGTTCCATGGAACGAATCATTTCTTTAAGATTTTCTAGTCTTGTAGGAGCCTCTGGTGAGCGATCTTCTAACCACATGGTTGTATAACCAGAATCATCAAGGACGATCTCGGCAAGTTCTCTATGAGGAGTGTCTTGAAGCATATTTTGCCAGCGGCGGAAGTTTTCAATGAGGCTTCGTAACGCACTGCGTGCCTTAGGCTTTAATTCATCTGTTTCAATGATGTCAGCGGCAGCAGAAAAGAGAGGAACAGCACGTGCACGTGCACTCTCATAAAGAATGCGCAGGGTTGCATCTCCTATGCCGCGTTTCGGTGTATTAATAACACGCTCAAAAGCTAAATCATCAGTGGGTTGGACAACAACGCGTAAATAAGCCATGGCATCACGTATTTCCATCCGCTCATAAAAACGAGGACCACCAATAACGCGATAATTAAGGCCAAGCGTTACAAAGCGATCTTCAAATTCACGCATTTGAAATGATGCGCGTACCAATATAGCCATATGATTTAATGCATGACCGGTTTGTTGTGCGCGTTCGATTTCTTCTCCAATTGCTCGTGCTTCTTCTGCCGAATCCCATGCTGAATGAATTTTTACCTTTTCTTCCTCACTCTTTACGTGAGCAGAAAAAAGGACTTTTCCCAGTCTTTCTTCATTATGAGCAATGAGATGGGAGGCGGTTTTAAGAATATGAGATGTTGAGCGATAATTGCGTTCTAGACGAATAATTTTAGCAGAAGGAAAATCTTTTTCAAAACGTAATATGTTTTCGACTTTTGCACCACGCCATCCATAAATGGATTGATCATCATCGCCAACACAACAAAGATTAACATGTTGACCTTGAGGATGTTGGGCCAAAAGCCGAAGCCAAAGATATTGTGCTGTATTTGTATCTTGATATTCATCGACAAGAATATAACGAAATTGAGAATGATATTCGCGAAGAATATCTGGATTATGTTGGAAGATAGAGATAGAATGAAGTAGAAGGTCACCAAAATCACAAGCATTAAGATCTTTTAATCGATTTTGATAACTGTGATAAAGTTCACGTCCCATGCCGTTACCAAAGGAATGAGCATCACTTTTTGAGATATGTGTTGGTGAAAGTCCTTGATTTTTCCAAGAATCAATCATCATGGCAAGGTTTCGTGCGGGCCAACGCTTATCGTCTAATCCTTCAGCTTGAATAAGTTGTTTTAAAAGTCGAAGAACATCATCGCTATCGAGAATTGTAAAGTTTCTTTTTAAATCAACAAGCTCTGCGTGACGGCGTAAAATTTTAGCTCCAGTGGAATGAAAGGTTCCAAGCCAAGGCATACCTTCAACAACTTCTCCAATAAGTTCACCAATACGTGTTTTCATTTCACGGGCTGCTTTGTTGGTGAAAGTGACAGCAAGTATTTGTTGAGGTGAGGCGAGTCCAGAGCGTAAAATGTGAGAAATACGGGTTGTTAAAACGCGTGTTTTTCCTGTACCAGCACCTGCAAGAACTAAAAGAGGTCCTTCAGTATTCATAACAGCTTGTTGCTGTTCTGGATTGAGTTGTTCTAAATAGTCTGTGTTATATGATTTTTGTTCTTTTAGAGTATGGGAGAAAAAACCAGAGCTCTTCTTATCATGGTCTGGAGGGGAATCTTCTTCAAAGAAAGGTATGGTATGATCAGAAAAATTACTCATTATATCTCTTTTGTAGTCTTTTTTTTATTGAAGTTCTAGATTAAAAAAACTTCTCTTAAAAAGTCACAACAGTTTCAGTTGAACAGACAGAAAGAGAACGTAAAAAATAAGCACAACCATTAAAGGCTTTGGGTGAGAACGCTTTGAAGGGCATAAACGCGTAACGAAGCCGAAAGATTTACTTGTTGTGGTCTTTTGCTATCAATATCGGTAATAATAAAGGCTAAAGATTGTCCTTTTTTGCGGGCTATATCTTTTAGAATATCTAAAAATGGTGGTTCTAAAGAGACGCTTGTTGCGTGTCCATCAACGCGAACAGATATCTTTCGTGGAATGACTTTTGACCAATCGATAGAATTATTTTCGTGCATTTTTCCACCTTTATTCGTCGTTTCGCAAACGATTTTGATCAAGAAATTTTTGCATTTTTAAAGATTTTTGCTGCTCAAAATTTTTTTCAGTTTTTGTTCGTCCAAAACGATAACGATTTTGCTCAGCACAAAGAGATTTTTCTGTACGTTTTTTTTGTTTTCGAAATTGGCGAAGATTAATCAATTCAGTCATGAGAAAAATTATTTTTTCCGAAAGGAATCTAAAGAGACAACATCAGCACTTTGATTTTGTTTTGCATCGTTATTTGAAGGTTCTTTATTTGTACTGAGATTTTGTTCTTTTGTAAGCGTATTTTCTTTTTTTTGTTTGTTTGATAAGGTAATAGGCGTAGTTGAGGTATTTTCTGAATTTTCACTTTCTCCAGAGGTCAGATTTGAGGGCAGATCAAATGCTGCTTCAAATGCTGCTACAGGATCATAAAAGACCTGAATGGAAGTAAAAGGAATCACGAGCTTTTCGGTTATTTCCCTGAAAGAGAGGGTTACTTCGAAAGCTGTTTCTGAAACACTGAGATCTCTAAATTGATGTTGTAAGACGATTGTCATTTGCTCGGGATAGCGATTTTTTAGCCGAGGAGAAATTTTAACGCCTGGGGCATTTGTCAAAAAAGTTATAAAAAAATGATGATTTCCCGGAAGACCTGCTTTGGCAACTTCCGATAAAACTTTACGGATAACTCCACGAAGCGCATCCTGAACGAGAATATCGTAACGGATTTGATCTTTAACCATCGAAGTTTATTCCTTTTATTTCACGTAGCAGAATGGGGCGTATTGATATTGTGTGACAGAATATATTTTAAATTAGCAGATTTTTTCTACGATGCACCTCAATAAATCGAATAAATACGAAACTCTATGGTAAATAATGTCTGATAATGTCTGAAAGATCAATCAACAACATTTAAAAAAGTGAAGGCTTCTGTTGCCAGGTGCCTCCGAACCCCGCTTAAACCTGCGACGGTTTAAGACTTAAATTGAAACATTCACACCACCTTAAGCGGCGAGACGTGCTTCCGCATAGTTGTCATTTGCAACTACTCATTTAGCCCGATAACGGTGGTACAATGCCGAGTAAAAGAGCGATCTTTACACCCTTGTCGATCCTATTTCGCCCCCACCAAAATATAATTTTGGTTTCTTATATTTTGGTGGAGGCGCCGGGTACCGCCCCCGGGTCCAATAGGTTTATTTCACCGTCCATTTATTACCATAGCTGGTGAACCAGCCCTCTAAATATAGATGAAGAACAGTCTTAGGAAAAGGGGGGTTGTTAATATTTTTAATCCTCTAATTATTTATGGAGCTATATGATGCGGCTGTAAAGTATAGTCCGCTCATTTTTGGAGAGGAGATGATGCAAAATGACAAATAATCTAGCAGATATTAAACTATATGATTCAAATCCCGATGAAGCAGCAGTAGAACGACTTAGCCGTCGTTTAGCTTTAGTGATGAAAAAGCAGGATGCAGCGCTTGTTGCTACATCGGATCTAAAAGAGTTAGAACGTGTTGAAAAATGGGTTCAAGATGTTTTAGAAGCCGATGAGAAGAGTGCTAAAATGGCTGTTTCAAAAGTGGCTGAGATGATGTCTGGAGAGCGTAGAAAAAGTCGTGTGACTTTTTATTATCTAGTTGCTAAGCACCTTAATGCACTTCATAAAATTTAAACAATATTAAATTTGTGATAATGATAAAAAAAAGCCCAATTTCTTGGGCTTTTTCGTTGATAAAAAGGGTTAATGTTTTTCATCCTCTTGGAGGTAGCCTCCTTTACGCATACTCGGGACAAAGAGAAGAGCAATGAATGCCATGATCATCACGACGGTTATATAAAAATAAAAGAGAGATTCATGACCGTACTTTTTTAATCCAAGCGCAACGTATTCAGCAGAACCACCAAATAAGGCGTTGCCAATGGCATGAGAGATGCTAACGCCTAATGCGCGTATTGAAGAGGGAAACATTGCTGATTTGACGACACCAGAGATGGATGTATACATGCTCATAATGAAGAGCAAGCCAATAATGACGGAAAAGGCAACCCATATACTATGCGTATTACCGATTATCCAGAGTCCAGGAAATGTAAAGATGACAGAGAGTACACTCCAAATGATAAGTAAAGTTTTTGTTCCAATTTTATCGGCTATGATACCAGCTATGGGTTGGAATAGGATGAAAATAAATAGTACAGCTGTCATAATCGTTGTTGCGGTATGTTTATCAAAGCCGGTGGTTGTGATCAGATATTTTTGCATATAAGTCGTAAAGGTGTAAAATGTGAGTGATCCTCCTGATGCAAAGCATGCAATTACGACAACGGCTTTTGTATGCTTGGTGAGAAGTTCCTTAAGACTGCCAGAGTGTTTGTGAGAGCGGCTTTCTTTCGTGGTTGTTTCGTGGAGAGAACGACGCAGATAAATCGCAATCACTGCCCCGAAACCACCAATCACAAAAGGAATGCGCCATCCCCATGCTTTTAACTGATCTTCAGAGAGATAAGATGCTAGAATAAATATAATGAAGCTGGCAAGAAGTTGACCTGTAATAAGGGTGGCTGATTGGAAAGAAGCAAAAAGCCCACGATGTTTTTTGAGAGCAACTTCGCTCATATAAGTGGCTGCTGTACCATATTCACCACCCGCTGAAAGTCCTTGCATCATCCGAGCTAAAAGTAAAAGGATTGCTGATGTTACTCCTAAGGTTTCATAGGTGGGAAGTATGGCGATGAAAAAAGAGCCACCACACATCATAAAAATGGATATAAGCATCGAGCGTTTACGTCCATAACGATCGGCGACAAACCCTAAAAACCAAGCTCCAATAGGGCGCATAAGAAAGCCAATAAAAAACACACCTGCGGTTTTTAACAGTGGCGTAATCGTATCACCATCGGAGGGAAAGAATTGTGATGCAAAATAAATTGATGCAAATGAGTAAACGTAAAAATCATACCATTCTACGAGATTTCCTGATGCGCTTGCTATAATAGCAAAAACACGTTTTCTTGCATCCTGTGATGCTGAAGTTGTTTCATTTTTCATGAATTGTTCCCCTTTTGGATTTATAGTTCATATTTTCTAAACATAATTGTTTATGATTTCCAGAAAAATTCAATGGTATTATAACAATTTCTTAGGGAAACTCTTTAAGATGATTTATTAGAGTTATGTTGTCATTCGTTTTAAGATTTTTACTTGTGTTATAGAATAAAAAGTTATCACGTTGCATTTAAAGGGAGAGGACATTGAAAAGTAGATCAAGATACCTTTAAACTTTATGAGAAGAATGCAATTATTGGCATACCGGAAGATTATAGAAGAGATGGTCTTTATGAGCAGAAAGCCCCAAAACTGAAAATATTTCAAAAAGCTTAAGTAATGTAAAAGGGGATTTTGTGTCCTTAATTATCTTATTGTATCATAACACATCATCATTTAGGAGGGTGAGGTAAGCCTCAGATAAGGTTTTCCGTATGAGGTGTTTTTTAGATATCGTGATAAATATTTAGGGTAGGGCTGCCCATAGAATCTTATCAAGTAAATTACATAAAGAGGGCAGTAACTATAGACAATTTAAAAGAAACTGAGTTGTTTGTAAGACGAATGCGGGGCGGGCTTTTCGTTCTTTACTAGGGTGGAGAGGAGATCAAAAAAAGCCCAATTTCTTGGGCTTTTTTTATCCAGAAAATAAGTTTAATGAAGTCTATCGTCTTTATCGAGATATCCTCCTTTATCTATATCGGGCATAAGAAGAATAGAGATGAGTGCAATGACCATCATACCAACGATGTAAAAAAAGAAAACAGATTCGTATCCCATATTTTTTAATCCAAGCGCTACATATTCAGCAGAACCGCCAAAGAGTGCGTTGCCAATGGCAAAAGCAAATCCAACACCAATTGCTCGGATTGAAGCAGGGAACAATTCTGCTTTTATGATACCAGCAATGGACGTATAAAAACTCATAACACAGAGTATTCCAATAATGATTAAGAGTGCTGTCCATGGATTATGGGCATTACCGATCATTTTAAGTACAGGAATGGTGCAGATAATGGATAATGCCCCCCAACTAATGAGTGAAGCTCTTGCTCCAATTTTATCGGCTAGGGAACCAAAAAGGGGTTGGAGTAGCACAAAAACAAAGAGGGCGGCAGTCATTATCGTTGTTGCGGTTTGTTTATCAAAACCAGTGGTTGTGATCAGATATTTTTGCATATAAGTGGTGTATGTATAAAATGTGAGAGATCCACCAGCTGTAAAGCCAACAACCAAAAAGAAAGCTTTTTTATGATTACGAAAAAGTTCTTTAAGACTACCAGCGTGTTGTTCAGAGCGGCTTTTGAGGGTTGTTGTTTCATGAAGCAAGCTACGCAGATAAATTGCAACGATTGCTCCAAAGCCACCAATGACAAAGGGAATACGCCATCCCCATGCTTTTAACTGATCCTCGTTAAGGTAAATGGCTAAAATAAATATTATAAAACTTGCCAGAAGTTGACCTGAGATCGTTGTTGCATATTGAAAAGAAGCAAAGAGACCACGACGATTTTTGGGCGCAACTTCACTCATATACGTTGCTGCTGTACCATATTCACCGCCAACGGAAAGCCCTTGAAACATACGGACTAAAAGGAGAAGAAATGCTGCTGTTATTCCCAAGGTTTTATAAGTGGGAAGTATGGCAATGAGAAAAGAGCCACCACACATCATAAAAACAGAAATAAGCATTGAGCGTTTACGTCCATAACGATCCGCAATGTATCCAAAGAGCCATGCTCCAATTGGACGCATAAGAAAGCCAATAAAAAAGATTCCTGCCGTTTTTAACAGTTGTGTAACAATATCTTCATCTTCAGGAAAAAATTGTGATGCAAAATAAACCGATGCAAAGGAGTAAGCATAAAAGTCGTACCATTCTACCAGATTTCCTGATGCGCTGGATATGATAGCAAAAATACGTTTCCTTGTATCATGTGGATCTAAAGTTGTTTGATTATTCATGAAGTATTCCCCTTTTAGATTTATAACTTTTCTTCTTTTTAAAGCTATTTACGATGTGCATTATAAAAACGCCATTGTATCATGATAATTTTTTAGGGAAACATAAAGATTTTTTCTAGAGCTATCAGTGGTGTTTTGGGCTCATGGTGTTGTTACATTGCGTAAATCATACGCTTTTTACTATCCTTAAGGAAATATTATTTTTTGTTTGATTGTGAATTATTTGCATATGCAGAGTGTTTATGAAGATATGATACTCTTTAGTTTATATGCTTGATGTTGTTTCGTAAAATGATGTTATTGACTATTTCATGCGAGGTTGGTGTATCAGTTAAAATACTTTTTAGGAATGATCTTAAGTGTTAAGGGGGAGTACAATATTAAGAATTCCTCAATAGTATAATGATAGCGGCTTGCACTTTTATTAAGTGTAAAGAGAGTGATGCCCATGTTTATACTTTACGGGGCTTTTACGTTATGTCATTCACGGGTGCCGTTGTGAAATGGAGTTGGGTGCATTGAGAAATGTTTCTCAAAAAAGTGTGCGAATTCATAATAAAATGGTATTTTCTATTTTTCATGAAAGGATTTGTTTTGCATGAGGGGGTACTATTAAGAACGTATTAAACAAAATCATGAGTGTAATCTTTATTATTGATAAAATTTCTTGAAAGATAATCACTTTTCTTCGATTTTGAGTGGGCATGGGAATATTAAAATAAATCAAACGTTTTTTATCTTCAGTGAATTAAATTCAGCTAAAGAAGTATTTATTACATAATAATATGAAGCCATTTATTTTTATAAGCGGCGTGTGCAGGAGGGAACATTGCTTCTTTAGAGTGTTTGAAGGGATAAAAAATTGTGAGCTTTAAACTTCTATCGGAAAGGATATAAAAAAGCCCAGTACTCTGGGCTTTTTTATTAAAATCCTTGTTTGTTAACATTAAAGGTTAATGAATATCGTCTCCTTGTAAATACCCTTTTTTGCGAGCATCTGGCATTAAGAGAACAGCAATGAATGCAATAATCATCATGCCGGTTATATAAAAATAGAAGACAGATTCATATCCAAGATCTTTTAATCCAAGCGCGACATATTCAGCAGAACCGCCAAACAGTGCGTTGGCAATAGCATAAGAGAGCCCAACTCCTATTGCTCGTACTGAAGCGGGAAACATTTCTGATTTTACAATGCCAGAGATAGATGTATAAAAGCTCATAATGCAGAGCATTCCAGTAATGACTGATAAAGCAATCCATGTACTATCAGTACTACCAATCATATTAAGTCCAGGAATGGTAAAGATAATAGATAAGACACTCCAAATAAGGAGTGAAGTTCTTGTTCCAATTTTATCTGCAAGAGCACCAAAGAGGGGTTGGAGTAACATGAAAACAAAGAGTGCAGCTGTCATGATTGTTGTGGCTGTATGTTTATCAAAGCCAGTGGTTGTGATCAGATATTTCTGCATGTAAGTCGTATAGGTGTAGAATGTGAGCGATCCTCCAGCTGTAAAGCCAATAACCAGAAAGAAAGCTTTTCGGTGGTTGCTCAGAAGTCCCCTAATACTACCAGCTTGTGCACTAGAACGACTTTCTTTGGTCGTTGTCTCATGGAGTGTGCGGCGTAGATAAATCGCAACAATTGCGCCGCATCCACCAATGGCAAATGGAATACGCCAGCCCCACGCTTTTAGCTGATCTTCGGTGAGATAAAGCGCTAAAATGAATATAACGAGACTGGCTAGAAGTTGACCTCCAATCAGTGTGGTATATTGGAAAGAGCTAAAAAATCCGCGGCGATTTTTGAGGGCGACTTCGCTCATATAAGTTGCTGTTGTACCATATTCACCACCGACAGAAAGCCCCTGAAGCATTCTGAGTAAAAGTAAAAGAATTCCTGCTGCCATTCCAATGGTTTCATAGGTAGGAAGTAGGGCGATTAAGAACGAACCACCACACATCATAAAAACAGAGATAAGCATTGAGCGTTTGCGTCCGTAACGATCGGCAATGAAGCCAAAAAGCCATCCGCCGATTGGGCGCATAAGAAAACCAATAGCAAAAACACCCGCCGCTTTTAAAAGTTGCGTAACGTCATTGCCATCTGAGGGAAAGAATTGTGATGCAAAATAAATAGATGTAAAGGAATAAACATAAAAGTCATACCATTCTACTAGATTACCTGATGCACTGGACACGATAGCCCAGATACGTTTTCTTGTATCATGTGGTTTTAAAGCTTCTTGTTTTTCCATAGTCGATCCCTTTATTTGATGTTCATCCATCTTTGTTCATTTATGTCATTTTTTTAGAAGCTGTCTATAGTATTTTATCTTTTGCATCAAAAATTTAGTCAGATCATGATAATTTCTTGTGTAAGATGTTTTTGGAAAAAGATTTGAATTATGTTTGTACGGATTTTACAGTTTTTATTTTCTATAATAAGAAGAATCGGACATAATACCCTCATGAAATCATATCTTGCTCTTTTATCTCATGTTTTAAATCAGGGTATTGATCGGACAGATCGAACGGGTGTTGGAACGCGATCTATCTTTGGGTATCAGATGCGCTTTGATTTACAAGCAGGATTTCCGTTGTTGACAACAAAGAAACTACACTTACGTTCAATTATTTATGAACTTTTGTGGTTTCTTAAAGGCGATACAAATATCGCTTGGTTGAAAGAGCATGGTGTGTCAATTTGGGACGAGTGGGCTGATGAAAAGGGAAATCTTGGTCCTGTTTATGGTTATCAGTGGCGTTCTTGGCCCGCTCCTGATGGACGCCATATTGATCAAATTAACAATCTTTTAACGATGATTAAGGAAACGCCAGATTCTCGTCGCTTGATTGTATCAGCTTGGAATCCTGCATTAATAGAGGAAATGGCGTTGCCTCCGTGTCATTGTCTTTTTCAATTTTACATTGCGGAGGGGAAATTATCTTGTCAACTTTATCAGCGTTCGGCGGATATTTTCTTAGGTGTTCCATTCAATATTGCATCCTACGCATTGCTAACGATGATGATTGCGCAAGTAAGCGGTCTTAAAGTAGGCGATTTTATTCATACTCTGGGAGATGCTCATCTTTATTCTAATCATTTTGAACAGGCAAAATATCAATTGTCTCGTATACCAAATGCTTTGCCATGTATGCGCATAAATCCAGCGGTAACAGATCTTTTTTCTTTTCAATTTGAGGATTTTGAGTTGCTTAATTATGAAGCACAACCCCATATTAAAGCGCCGGTAGCAATATGACGATTTCCATTTGTTTAATTGCTGCTGTTGCAGAAAATGGTGTTATCGGTCGTGAAGGTGCCATGCCGTGGCATTTATCGACGGATTTGCAACGCTTTAAAGCTTTGACGTTGCGTAAGCCCATTATTATGGGAAGAAAAACTTGGGATTCTATTAGGAGACCTTTACCAGGGCGTACAAATATCGTCATTACGCGTGATTGTACCTTTTGTGCTGAGGGGGCTGTTGTTGCTCACTCTTTATCGCAAGCTTGTTCTCTTGCAACAAGCGTTGCTTCTCAAAATGATGTAGAGGAAATTTTTATTATTGGTGGTGGTGCAATTTTTCAACAAGGGTTGCATATGGCTGATAAAATATTTCTTACAGAAGTTTTAGCTTCTATAGAAGGTGATAGTTTTTTTCCTGTTTTTGATAAAGAAAAGTGGACTATTGTGCAAACACAAGATATTCCAAAAGGGGATAAAGATAGTCATCCGACACGTTTTGTTGTTTATGAGCGGAAATAATTTTTTGTAATATGAAGTGGAAGGGTTTATCAGTTGTATTGTAATGAGGTAAGAGACACCCTATAAGATCAAGCAAATGGTTGGTGTTCGAGTAGTGGTAATCAGTTAAAGAGGTGATAATGCCCTGGACAAATCAAAATGGTGGTGGCCCGTGGAGTGGCGATAAAAACAGTGGTGACAAAAAAACACCAGCTAAGAATCTCTTTGGTTCTGGTGGCGGTAATGGTGGCGAAAATGGTCCTAATCTTAATGAAATTTTGCGCAAAGGGCAGGATCAGTTTAAACAATTCGGGAGAAGCAGTTTTTCTGTTTTATTCCTTCTGCTTATTGTGTTTTTTTGGCTATACCAGTCAATTTATATTGTTCAGCAAAATGAACAAGCGGTAGAGTTGCGCTTTGGCATCCCTAAAGAAGGCATTATTGGTGATGGGTTGCATTTTCATTTTTGGCCAATTGAGACCTATATGAAAGTCCCTTTAACGGAAAAAACAATCGCGATTGGTGGGAAGCCCGGTCAGGCGCAACAAAGTGATGGTTTAATGCTTTCGAGTGATCAAAATATCGTTAATGTTAATTTTTCCGTTTATTATCGGATTTCATACCCTAGTCAGTTTTTATTCAATGTGAATGATCAAGAGGGAACTGTCCGCCAAGTTGCTGAGAGTGCAATGCGTGAGGTCATTGGTTCGCGGCCGGTTGATGATGTTTTACGTGACAAGAAAGAAGAAGTTGCTAATGACGTTAGAAAGATTATCCAGTTGACTGTGGATAAATATCAACTTGGTGTCGAAATAAGCCGTGTTTCTATCAGTGAAGCTGCTCCTCCGACAAAGGTTGCTGCTGCGTTTAATTCTGTTCAGCAGGCGGAGCAGGAACGTGGAAGAATGATTGAAGAGGGGAATCGTGTGCGTTTTACGAAAATTGGTTTAGCAAATGGTGAAGCTTCACGCACACGGGAAATCGCAAAAGGTGAAAAGGCACAAATGGTTGAAGAGGCAACAGGGCGTGCTGAACGTTTTCAGGCGATAGCTCGAGAGGCTGCGATTTCACCAGAAGCTGCTCGCTACCGTCTCTATATGGAGACGATGGGGCGGATTCTTTCTTCACCAAATAAGCTGGTTCTTGATCAGGCAAATTCTCCAGCGGTGCCTTATTTACCTTTGAATGAATTGTTGCGTAGCAAGTCATCGGAAAAAGTAAAGGCAACAGCAGCGCGTCCTGCGTTACTCTTAGATTCTCGTATTTCTGGAGGAGATTAATTATGCAGCAATCTCGCTTTTTGTTTGTTTTTAGTGCTATAGTGTTTGTTTTGATGATTTTGTGGATGTCCGTATTTATCGTCTATCCTCGTCAACAAGTAGCAATTAAGCGTTTTGGACAAATTGTTCAGGTAGAATCTAATCCTGGAATCTATTTCAAGGCGCCCTTTATCGATAAGATGATCATTGTTGATAATCGGTTATTGCGTTACGATGTTCCTACACAATCTGTACAGGTTCGTGGTGGTGCGTATTATGAGGTGGATGCGTTCTTTATTTACCGTATTACAGATCCTAAGTTGTTTTTACAGCGCATTGCTTCTGGGCGTCCACAAATTGCGGCACGTGAAAACCTTGCACCACGGTTTATTGACGCTTTGCGTGCTGTTTATGGTAAGCGAGAATTTAAAGCAGCCTTATCGGATGAACGAGGCGCGATGATGGCTGAAGTACAGAAGCAATTTTCTGTAGATGCAGGCTCGTTGGGTATTACCATTGTTGATGTGCGTATTCGTAAAACCGATTTGACTGATGCTGTTTCAGAAGATGTCTATCGGCAAATGGCAGCTGAACGTGAAGCTGCTGCGGAAAATATCCGGGCTCGTGGTCAGCAGGAGCGAGATCGTATTGTGGCAGAAGCTAATCGTGAATATGAAGAAATTGTAGCAGCTGCAAAGCGTGATGCTGAAATTACCCGTGGTGAAGGTCAAGCTGAAAGTATTCGTCTTTTATTGAATGCGAGGGAGGCTAATCCGTCTTTTTACGATTTTTGGTTGGCGATGGAACAATACAAGAATTTAGAGAAAACACCGATGGTAATTTCTCCAAATGAGGATTTCTTTTTCTATTTTCGTAATCCGCCGCAGGCAAATAAAGCATTCTTACCGACAATGAATACTGGCCTCAGTAAAACTGATCCAAAATCGGGAGAGAATAGATAAAATAATGGATTGCAGATACGAGATTTTGCATGAAAAGAATGATCTGTGACCATTTTCTTTTATGGTAAAAGTGGTAGAGAGTATCGAGCCGTGCTGGTTTTACGTAGATAAATTTAGTGGGGCTCTTTGCATCTTTGATTAAAGGCATGTCATGGATAGAAGTATCGTGAGTAAAAATACGTTTTTAAAGTTTTTTATCACAAGAGTTGTTTTTTGTGTGACTTTGTTTCTATCAGGATCAGTGAGTTTGTCTTGGGGAGCCGAGACAAGCAAGGCATTGCTTTCTATTCCTGATTTAGCTTCTGAGCTTTTGGAAACAGTTGTGAATATTTCCACGGCGCAGACTGTTGAAGGAACAGAACAGGATGCAAACACCTCGGTACCCGTTATCCCAAAAGATTCATTGCTGGAGGAATATTTCAGTGATTTTTTTACACCCAAGGATGGTCAAAAAGATAGTCAATTTCAAAAGGTGCGTTCTTTAGGCTCTGGTTTTGTGATTGATGCGCAAAAAGGGATTATTGTTACAAATTATCATGTTATTGTAGATGCTGATGATATTGAAGTTAATTTTACGGATGGTACAAAACTAAAGGCAAAGCTTCTTGGAAAGGATAGCAAAACTGATTTGGCGTTGCTTCAAGTCGATGCAGGAAGTAAAAAATTAAAAGCTGTGCGTTTTGGTGACTCAGAAAAAGCACGTATTGGTGACTGGGTTATGGCTATTGGTAATCCTTATGGTTTTGGTGGAAGTGTGACGGTTGGTATTATTTCTGCACGTAACCGTGATCTTAATGCTGGTCCCTATGATAATTTTATTCAAACAGATGCAGCAATTAATCGGGGAAATTCTGGTGGGCCGTTATTTGATAGAAATGGTGAAGTCATTGGCATTAATACAGCAATTGTTTCACCTTCGGGAGGATCTATCGGTATTGGATTTGCTATTCCATCGGATATGGCTCTTTCTGTTATTAATCAATTGCGTGATTTTGGAGAAATAAGGCGTGGTTGGTTGGCTATTCGTATTCAGCCGGTAACAGAGGATATTGCAAAAAGTTTAAAATTGGACAATGCTGTGGGAGCATTGGTAGCTGGTAAAATAGAACAGACGGAAGAAAATAATGTAGATAATAGCCAGTTACAAACTGGAGATGTTATTCTTTCCTTTGGTAATTCCAAAATTAAGCATGCACGTGATTTGCCGCGTTTAGTTGCAGAAAGTTCAGAAGGAAAAGTGGTGGACGTTACTATTTTACGCAATGGGCAAGAAGCAACAGTAAAAGTTAAGCTTGGACGTTTGATTGAAACAGATCCAAATGAAGATACAGAAGAAGTTGATGATAAAAAAAATCAAGATCTGTCGAAAAACGCGACAATGCAATTTATGGGAATGACGTTATCTGAACTGACAGAGGATTTGCGTCATCGTTATTCAATTTCAGATAAACTTCGAGGACTAGTGGTGACATCTGTTGCACAAAATAGTGCAGCGGATAAAAAGCGTATTCGCGTTGGTGAAGTGATTGTTGATATCAATCAGAGTTCTATCACAACAATTGATGAGGCTAAAAAACGTATTCATAAATTACGTGAAGCTGGACGCAAAAATGCTCTATTTATTGTAGCGCGTCCAGATGGAGAGTTACGGTTCGTAACGCTCCTAATGGATTGATCCTTAAAAAATTATTTTTTGTTTTTTATCAGCCTTAGTGTGTGGGATATTTTGCAAGTCAGCCATGTGATGTCCAATATTTCTCAAGCTCATTTCACGATAGAGAGTATGGGGTGTGCAATATAAAATCCATTGGAAATCATTATATCTTTATGCTGAATATCAAAGTATAAATTGGTGTCATCATAGTATTTTTCAGTTCTCAATATTGTAACAGCCTAGACTTTGAAATGCTGCATAAGAGATATTGGTACACCTTTCTTAAGTCCATTTTTATCTCTGCTTGTGATGCGCAAGTAAATGGTATTGATATGATACTTTATGAGGCTCTTATTATAAACCGGCGTAGCATGCTATTTTTATAGGAAAAAATAAAGCTATTTGATTGTATAGATTAAACTTAGTATTATTTTCATAAATGATGACAGAGAGTATATTTTTAATGGCCTTAACGGACAGAATTATTATAGCTGTGGTTTGTTATTGAATTATGATAGCAAAAAATGCTTGGAAATTCCTTTGGTGTTGTTATTAAGTCCATTTTTTCTTTTTTATAAGTTTCATAAGGGGCTTTGTCTTAAGGGGAATTTGTGTTCGTATTTTTGTTTGAAGTATTTACTCTATGATAATGGAGAGAAAATACAGGAAGGCTTTGGGGGTGTCTGCATGTTGCAATAAGTTATTGATTGGGAGAAATTGCTATTCATGACACAGAGAACAGTTACATTAATAGCAGGGCCAACGGCAAGTGGGAAGTCAGAACTTGCCTTGCAAATGGCTCAAGAAAAAAATGCTCTCATTATTAATACTGATTCAATGCAGGTTTATGATGTTTTAAATATTTTAACGGCACGGCCGAGGGAGGCTGACACCGCGATTGTTCCCCATTATCTTTATGGTCATGTGAGTCCTACTTTGAACTATTCAGTAGGGCAATGGTTGTGTGATGTCGAGAAGCTATTGGCTACTTTTTCTTTAAGATCAGTTATTTTTGTTGGTGGAACAGGACTTTATTTTCGTGCTCTTTTAGAGGGGATTTCGGAAGTCCCTCATGTTCCAGATGTTGTGCGGCAGAAGTGGCGTTTGCTGCTTGATAAAGAGGGACCTGAAAGTCTTTATCGCCAGTTGTTGCAGATTGATGCTGTTGTTGCTGAAAAAATTTCTTCGCATGATAGGCAGCGTATTGTACGTGCTTTGGAAGTTTATGATGCAACCGGTAAGTCGCTCAGTTGGTGGCAGAAACAAAAAACAACACCTCTCATTGCGCCAAATTTGACCGAAAAAATTCTTCTCATGCCACCACGTCCTCTGCTTTATGAACGTATTCATAAACGCTTGGATTCTATGATTGAAAGAGGAGCTTTAGAAGAAGTGGTGGCTATGAAAAAACTTAAACTTTCCCCTTCATTACCAGCAATGAAGGCTATTGGTATACCTGAGTTTATGGCTTATTTGGATGGATATAGAAGCTTTGAGAGTGCTCTTGAAGCGGTGAAAATACAAACGAGGAGATATGCAAAAAGACAAATGACATGGTTTCGTAATCAATTTGATGAAGAATGGATGCTTACTTTTTGATAAAAGAGTTAGAGCTTTGCAAAGAAACTTATCGAAAGATAAAAGATAATTCGTGAAAAAGAAATTTTTTAGAAAATATAATTTTTTATTGACGAATGGTATCAATGGAATTAGAAATCTCTCTACAAGGAATTTTTTATATATTTTATACGTTGGAATAATGGGGGTAATCATACAGTATGTGTTGTGTAATGGGCTCCTTTGGGGGCTTTTTTTATGGGCTCCGTTAGGGGCTTTTTTATTGTCCTATAAAGTAGGTGAGTGGGAAAAATGAGAAATGATCCAAGAAAGCAAGAGAGTGCAGATGGAAAAATAATGTCGGGCGCTGAAATAGTGGTTCAAGCTCTTATAGATCAAGGCGTTGAACATATTTTTGGTTATCCTGGTGGGGCTGTTTTGCCTATTTTTGATGTTCTTTATCACCAAGATACACTCCAGCATATTTTGGTGCGCCATGAACAAGCCGCAGGGCATGCAGCTGAAGGCTATGCACGCAGCACAGGGAAGGTAGGGGTTATGCTTGTAACTTCTGGTCCAGGGGCAACGAATGCTGTTACACCTTTGCAAGATGCTCTTATGGATTCGATACCTCTTATTTGTTTTTCTGGGCAGGTGTCAACAACGGTGATTGGAACAAATGCTTTTCAAGAGGCTGATACAGTTGGAATTACAAAGCCTTGTACGAAGCGTAATTGGCTGGTTAAAAATGTCAATGATCTTGCGGCTATTATTCATGAAGCTTTTTTTCTTGCTCAATCAGGTCGTCCTGGGCCGGTTTTGATTGATATTCCTAAGGATGTTCAATTTGCTTCAGGATTTTATAGAGCACCTCAAGTTCAGGAGTCTTTACATTCTTTTCCATCGTTGAAAGGGAATACTAAGGCTATTGAATCTGCCGTTTCTCTTTTAGTTGAGGCAAAACGCCCTATTATTTATTCTGGTGGTGGTGTTATTTCATCGGGGATGAAAGCTATACAGCTTTTACGTAATTTGGTTCAATTGGGGGATTTTCCGATTACTTCAACATTAATGGGACTTGGTGCTTATCCTGCTTCCGGTAAAAATTGGCTTGGAATGCTTGGAATGCATGGAACCTATGAGGCTAATATGGCCATGCATGATTGTGATGTCATGTTAGCTGTTGGAGCACGATTTGATGATCGTATCACCGGGCGCCTTGATGCATTTGCACCTCATGCGCGTATTATTCATATTGATATTGACCCTTCTTCTATCAATAAAATTGTAAAAGCAGAAGTTCCAATTATTGGTGATGTGGCTTGTGTTTTAGGAGATATGACGCAACTCTTAAAGATACAGCAACCAGCGTTTAACAGTGAAGTCCGTGAGGCGTGGTGGACGCAAATTAACCGTTGGAAGGCTCGTAATTCATTGGCATATGCGGAGAAAAAAGATGTCATTATGCCGCAATATGCTCTTGAACGGCTGTATGCTTTTACCAAAGATGCGAATGCTTATATTACAACGGATGTCGGGCAGCATCAGATGTGGGCAGCGCAGTATTATCATTTTGATGAACCAAAACATTGGATGACTTCTGGTGGTCTTGGAACGATGGGGTATGGTTTACCTGCTGCTATAGGTGTTCAAATAGCGCATCCTGATGCGCTTGTTGTGTGTATTTCTGGTGATGCCTCCATTCAGATGAATATTCAAGAGCTTGCAACAGCTATTCAGCATGACACACCGGTGAAAATTTTCATTTTAAATAATCAGTATATGGGAATGGTCCGCCAGTGGCAGCAATTGCTGCATGGTAATCGTCTTTCTCATTCTTATACGGAATCTATGCCTGACTTTGTGAAATTGGCACAAGCTTATGGAGCCGTGGGAATTCATTGTTCAAAACCCGATGAACTTGATGATAAAATTCAGCAGATGATTGACTGTGATAAGCCTGTTCTTTTTGATTGTCGTGTTTATCATTTAGAAAACTGTTTTCCTATGATCCCATCGGGATGTGCTCATAATGAGATGTTATTACCCGATGAGGCAAGCGAAGAAGCTATTGCAAATGCTATTTCTTCCGCGGGAAAGATTCTTGTATAAAATGAATATGTTAACAAAATGCTGAAGGATGGTGATGATGAAGTCTTTGGAGTCTTCATCTCTGTCACTTCTTTGTGGAGAGTTCTTATTATCCTTAGAGCTCATTTTATGATTTTCATTCTTTGTTTAAAGACATGGGGTGTATTATTATTTGTTCATCTAAAAAATGTTATAAGTCGTGTGCACAATTATGTTTGAATTTATTTGTACGCGATGTTTGTTTTTTTAATTCATATGTTCACATTAATAGCTATTTCGTTGCATTTTTTAGATAATACATTGAATTATCTGTTATAAATTAATTATGTTGTCTCATATATGAATGATTTCATCGTGCAAGAAAAAAAGCCACACTGCTTGAAGGGTGCAACCATGCAAACCGTCATATTTGTGAAAACAATAGAAAAGTTTGTCACTATGTTTTGGTTTCGCATTATGAAATTACTCCAAATCACTCTTTCAAGGGCTTGATAGGAGAATCCCCTAGCGACTTGAAAAGAAGGGCAAATATAACAAAAAGCAAATGCAGTCATAGAAAATCAATTGGCCACCATAGCCTATAATCAGGTAGTAGCCTCACCTGATTATGCGGGAGG
Organism: Bartonella sp. AA1HLJMS; assembly: GCF_042197445.1. Classification (NCBI taxonomy): domain Bacteria; kingdom Pseudomonadati; phylum Pseudomonadota; class Alphaproteobacteria; order Hyphomicrobiales; family Bartonellaceae; genus Bartonella; species Bartonella sp. AA1HLJMS. Next base: position 97,098 of record NZ_JBHIRW010000005.1, read on the forward strand.
AATCTATACATATGAGATATGTAGTCAATATATATAAATCAGAATAATACTCACCATTATATCATTATCAGGACATTAGCATTGAAAATCAAATACTCTTTCTTTTATTTGTTCTACATATCTATGATTCCATAAATCTGCAGACACAAACACTCTTTGAATCCACCGCATTGGATTTTCATAACGATCAAATGATCCATAAAATTTATCTCTAGAGTGTAGAGCCATTCTGTTATCAATGTATAATAATCTTATGGGTTGTACATCAATTCCAAAAGATACAGCCTTAATAGCTTCATAAAAATGATCTGAAGCTTTCTTGGCTTTTTTGACTGTGGCTCTAACATGCCTGGATAAAAAACAGCGCTGATATCTGGGAATTCACCGTCCCCTTGAACTAGGGGCACTTTACTTGTAGAGGTTACCCCATTTTTTCTCCATCTATAGGGAACATTAATTATATATAAATTATCCCTTAAGCTCCTCAAATCCTCCTCACTTAAAAGTTTTAAAGCTAGACGTGTATCAGATATTCTCGTTAACGGGCCATCAACACCATTGCGAACACCAGATAAAATTATCCCCTTTAGGAGATAAATTTAAACTCGTTATAAATTTTAGTGCAGCATTTTCTGTATAAAAATCTAATTCAACTTCAGATCCTAATCCTGTATAATCTTTTTTATTATCCTCTAAAGGAACTAGGTTATTTACTATATGTTCGCCTTCAAACTTAATTGAATAAGGCTCTCCGATCAATAAAGAAAACATCATAATTAAATTTTCGCTAATATAGCCACTTTTACAAGACTCATCTAAATTATAAGGATTAGGTGACGTATTAATTTGTCTATCAATTGGAAGATTTTCAAAGATTAGATATGGTCTGGGAGTAATAGACACCTTTTGGTTCATAAGAATTGTTAATATTCTATGGGGTAGCAGCGAAAATGCTATTTTTTAGCTCAACCGAATATTCAATACCACCCGTATGGATCATAAATAACATGGTCTAAAGCCTCCCAAAGTTTGTCTCTTTCGATATTGCTCAACTCAAAAGTATTTTCATTTATCATTATAATTTCCTCCCCAATTATATTTCCCTACTTTCTTATTAAGAAAAGTGAAAAAACAATAATTAAAATCAGCCATGTTAGTAAATAAGTTTCTGTAAAATTTTGGATTAATCCAAATAATCGTGGAGCAGTAATGATTGCGATTTGATTTATAGACATTCCTAAATCCAGAGAAAAGCCAACGCTTTCTTTCGGCGAAGAGTCTACAATATAAGCAACCCAAGGGCCATACTATCCCATTCCTCCAAAAACTAACCAAGCAGATAAAATAGTTAAATAAATTATCGATCCACTCATGCTCAAAATTAATATTAAAAATCCAAAAACGATTGCAATCATGCAAAACAAGACAGGAAAAAATCGTCCTTTTCTACAATGATCACTCCACGCTGCTAAAATAATTCTTCCTAAGGCACCAGAAGCCTGTGAAACAAAAAATAAATAAGCACTTTTATCTAGAGACAGGTGATAGATTCTATAAAAATAAATCGTTATAAAAATGGTTAAAACATATTAAACGATCACAAGTGAAACGTTTGAAAAAATATTATTCTTCATATGCGGCGCAGCCACATCGCAAGACGTGACCTTACATTTGCATAGAACGAAACTTTTGCCTTGCTTTCTGGAACGATAGTGATAACTTTTGCTGGTGAGTGATAAAAATAATAAATATACATCCACCTAAAAAAGAAACGATGGCACCGACCAAAAACGCACCTTGTATGCCATAGACAAGCGCACTAGCAGGAAGAACTATCCCAGCTAATGCCCCACCTAATGGTAGGCCTGCCTGCCTTATTCCCATTGCAAATCCGCGCTGCGATTGTGGAAACCATGAAGAAACAGATTTAGCGCCACCGGGTTGAGCAGAACTATAAAATCCTCCTACAATGAGCAAACAAACCAAAAGGGAAATATAGTTATCTGCGATTGCTTCCAACAAAAGAGCGACAGAAACGCCGATCGCGCCAACTCCAATAATATAGTGCTCGTTAAACTTGTCTAGTAATTCGCCAGCTACAAGTAACCCAATAATAGGTAGGAATTGCGCTGCTTAAGATAGCAAACCTATCTGAGAGTCACTAAGCGAGAAATCCTTCTTAAAAAATTCAGCTAAAGGACCAATCCCTTGAACAAAGAAGCAGGCTGATGCTTGAGCGATCGTGGCAACAAGCAATACAATCCATCTATAATAATTTTTTTCTATAAATTTATTATTGCCCACTATGCCCCCCTCCAATTAAAGTGTATCCCAATGAAGTAGCCTTTTTTAATAATGATTATAACAATAAATCAGGTATTTTATGCTGATTACATAAAAATCTGTCAATACGATTGGTATTAATATGAAAGCTAAGGAATATGCTTAATTTAAGGAAATAAGCTATTATATGTAGTGCAAATTTGCTAGCGATATAAGATAAATTTTACAAACATTGGCTCAGCCGACATTAAGTGCTCTTTATAAAAGACGCTATATTTTGGCAAGCTTTTTCAAAATAATTCTCAAAGCTTTCTTCAGTTACATAGCCCAGATGCGGTGTGCAAAGAACTCTATCTGATTGCAATAATTTGCTTTCATATACTGGCTCGCTGTCATAAACATCCAGTGCAAAGTAAATTGAATTTTCCAAACTTAGTATTTTTTCTATCGCCCCTTTTTCAACCAAAGCTGAACGCGCTGTGTTGACAAAAATAGCATGAGGTTTCATGCTCAATAGATCATCTAATTTTATGATTTCTCTGGTTTTATCGCTTAAACGTAAATGGACGGATATAACGTCAGGACGTGTAAAAAATTCATCTTTTGAATGCGTAAAATGATAACCTAATTTTTTTGCTTCTTGCGTTGAACGCTCGCTCCCATAAACCAAAATGGACATGCCAAAAGCTTGAGCATATTGAGCAACCATTTTACCAATACGGCCAAACCCGAATATTCCAAGAGTAGCCCCTTTCATTTGGTTGCCAAATGTTGTTTGCCATCGTCCTTTTTTCATATCAGATACAGATTTACAGAGTTTTCTACGCGCAGACATAATTAAGAGCCACGCAAATTCAGCAGCAGAAGTTGGATCTCCACCACCGTCTAATATTTCAATTCCTAAGTCTCTACAAGTTTCTATATCAATATGTGAACCTATAGGGCCTGTTTGGCAGATTAATTTTAAATTTGGCAGTTTCAGGAGAAGATTTCTATCAACTATAGTCCGCTCTCTGATTAAGATAAGAATATCTATCTCTTTGAGCTTATCTTCTAAATCACATTCTTTAGCTAAATTATTTATAACCAGCACTTCATGTGATGTCATTAATTTTGTAATAGACTGTAATGTTAGGGTGGCTTTTTGATAGTCATCTGGAATTAATATTTTCAATTTAAACCTCCCGTTTCATTCATCAATATTTGAGCTCATTATTTCATTTCTAAAACAACCAAAAAGCAATCTCATCGCTGATATTTTGACATAACGCCAAGCCTATTAACAAATTATATCCCTTGATTTATTGTTATTTCTAGCAACGGTAACAAATAATAATTAAATCAAAAAGTTATATTTGTAGTAAGGGATTAGGTGCTTATTGATTCTATTATGTTTTTTTATCTCTATCCCTAACTTTTTTGGAGCTTTTGTATCGATTCAAGGGAGAGTTTTTTGCGATCTGCGCTCTTGGTATAAAGAGATGCCATACTGTCATTTGTCCAGCCAAAGAGTGCTTTCAATTGTGATACTGTTGCACCAGAGTTAGCTGCGCGTGTTGCTGCTAATTTTCTTAAGCCATGCGCTGATTTTTTGATACCTGCTTGGGTACAAGCATTATAAAATGTAATTCCGAAGCTTTTTTTGGGTATTTTTTTCCCGCGTTTACCACAAATGAATGTTTCTTCTCCAATAGGACCAACTTCAAGCGTTTTGGCTAATTCCGGTAAAATAGGTAGAAAGACATCTGTTTTAAATTGGCTCTTTTCTGTTTTGATGTGAATGATATTATCTTTGACGTCTTTCCAGCCAATGCGGACCGCATCACCACGACGCAGACCCGTATATAAAAGAACATCAATCCAAACACGTTCATGGGTACCATGTGACCAGCGTTGGTAATATTTTTCAACATCTTCTTCTGTCCAAACGGGAAAGCCCTCTTTATTTTTAAGAGGAGGTCTTGTGATACCTAAAGTAGGGTTGCTTTCCAAAAGTCCGTGTTCAATTGCCCATTTAAAAAGCCCATTTAGGGATTGTAGAAAGTCTCTAGCCATTGCTGGTGTTTCTTTGCGCCGTTCAACACCGGCTATGATATGTTTCTTTTCGATTGCTTGGTATGAAATGTGACCTATAGTATCGCACACTTTCATAAGAGTGTATTCTCTTTGTTTCTTTGTGGCTTTAGCGAGGTTATGCCAATTGGAGCTATTAAAATACTGTTTAAGGAGCCAT